>NZ_VRUV01000034.1:0-18940 GCF_008039455.1 Methylobacterium sp. WL116 | reverse complement strand
AGCGCCAGACCCTGATGGATCGCCGCTTGCGCCACCACGCGCAGGCTGCCTAACCTCTTACCCCAGATGGACCAGAGCCTCCGCTCCTGAACACCGCTGAATGTCCCAAATCATCTGACGACGGACAGTCGACGGCGAGAGCCGGCTGTTTGCTTCCCGGGTCAAGGGGCGCGAGGGCCAGAAGGCGCAGCTGCGCGAGCGGGTCGCCCAGCTCGGCCAGGAGATCAGCGGTCTGACCCAGCAGGCGGCCGCCAAAGAGCGCGAGATCGCCCTGATCGGATCCGAGCTGACCGGGGTGCGCCAGCTCTACGCCAAGAACCTGGTGCCGCTCTCGCGCGTCACCGCGCTGGAGCGCGACGCAGCCCGGCTCGAGGGGGAGCGCGGCTAGCTCATCGCCTCCACCGCCTCAGCCAAGGGCAAGATCGCGGAAACCGAGCTGCAGATCCTGCAGATCGACCAGGACATGCGCACCGAGACCGGCAAGGATCTCGCCGAGATCCGCGGCAAGTGGTCGGAACTTGTCGAGAAGCGGGTGGCGGCGGAAGACCAGCTCAAGCGGGTCGACCTGCGCGCGCCCCAGGACGGCACCGTGCACCAGATGACGGTCCACACGATCGGCGGGCTGGTCACACCCAACGAGCCGGCCATGCTGATCGTGCCCTCGTCCGACCAGCTCGCGGTCGAGGCGCATATCCAGCCGCAGGACATCGACAGCGTGCGGCTCGATCAGCACGCCGTTCTGCGCTTTGCCGCCTTCAACCAGCGCACGACGCCTGAGATCGACGGCGTAGTCAGCCGGGTCTCCGCGGATGTGACCACCGATCCTAAGACCGGCGCGAGCTTCTACACGGTGCGCATCAAGGTGCCCGAGGATCAGCTGACCCGCCTCGGCGGGGCGCGCCTGATGCCCGGCATGCCGGTCAAGGGCTTCCTCCAGCTCGGCGATCGCTTGGTGCTCTCCTACCTCGTCAAACCCCTTACCGACCAGATCGCCAAAGCCTGGCGTGAGAAGTGAGACAAGTACCCTCCAAAAAACAGAGGGCAAGCCACGTATGTGTAGTTCCAAAAGCCGATATTAGCGAATAAGCGTCTCGTCGGAAAACAGTTGGATTTCCGATATTTAGGACTCATGCGTTGAATTCGAGGATACTCTGCAGCTTCAAAGGCATGTGCTTGGCATTACAATTGTCTTGGAATTATCAGCACTTGGACCGTGCGCGAGCAGAACCTACGGCTCGGGATCTGCTTCGGACTTTAAAAGATTAACCAAATCTGAGACCGACGTCGAACCAGCCTATTCTTCGGCCTACGCTAGATGTTTGATCCCTGGGTTTGATGGTGCACTTTTCACGTCGGAGTGGAGGGACGCGCTATGGGCCAGGTTCTTCACGGCAGCGCCACGACGACGGAGGTGATCCGTCGAGCGATCCAGCATAGTCAAGCGAGCCTGAGGACGCTCTCGAAGCGCTACGGGATCAACTAGAAGACGGTCGCCAAGTGGAAGAAACGGACCTCGGTCGCCGACCGGCGCACGGGGCCGAAGGATCCGCGTTCGACGGTGCTGTCGCTGGAAGACGAGGCGGTCATCGTCGCTTTTCGGCGTCACACGCTCCTGCCGCTCGATGACTGCCTCTACGCGCTCCAGGCGACGATCCCGCACCTGACCCGCTCGTCGCTGCATCGTTGCCTGCACACTGCTGAAGCAGAAATACACATTATCGTAAAATCGCAACTCCGACAGGGCTGCTTATGCGGCAGTCTGGGGCTTTGCCCCGCTGGCAGCCAAACCGCCGGGTGGACGGGACGAGGTCAAGGCTGGAGAGCGCAGCGTGCCTTGAGGCCGGCCCGTCTGGATGGCCCTCGGCAGAGAAGGGGCGGCAGGCCTCCGTATAGTGCGGCAGCGACCGTCACCGTCAGGCGGCACCCCCCCCCGCGGGTTCCGGGAGCCGCCGCAGGTGGCAAGTAGGGCGTGGCTTGCAACTAGCCTGGTTTATTCATCGGGGCTTGGCTGACGCCGTGTTTTGGGCTGACGGCGCGCGAGATCGCGCGTCCACCGTGACGCGTATGGATTGGGAACGTTGCGTCGGTGTTTGAGGGATAGGAGCGGGTTCGTTGGGGCGTCTCGGCCCCGCCATTCAAGTCGGGGCTGGGACGAGCACGGTCGCAAGGTGGCGTAGCAGGTCAGCCTCGGGACAGGCGGCGGCGAAGGCGAGGCGGACGCGGGCAGCGGTCTCGCGGATCCGAGCGCCGAGCTTGAGCAGCCGGAGGCGGATCGTCGAGAACTTGGCCCTGGCGAGGCGATGGGCTGCCGAGATGGCGTCTCGCACGGTGAGCATCAGCCAGTAGGCTGCGGTGTGCAAGACGGGCCGCATCTGGTTGGCGGCCGGGTGCCGGCAGGAGGTGCGGTCAGAGGCGAGCTGGCCCTTGTGCAGCTTGATCAGGTTCTCGGCCTAGCCACGGACGCAGTAGAGTTCGGGGTGGAGCCATGCCGCCGTGCCGGTGGCAATGTTCGTGACCACGTAGTGGATGTCGAGGCCGAGGCGGGTGACCTCGATGCGGGCGGCGACACGTCACTTTTGCCGCCAGGACTTAGCGGCGTGAGTGGTTTCGGCAAAGCCGCGCACCGCATCCTTGTCACCGATGGCCCGCACCACTCGGATGTGGTCGGCGGTCGGCTTGACCTTGGCCGCGAGCGCCTTCGTGCCGGTCAAGCCGAAGACGTAGGTGACGCTGTTGTCCTCGCACCAGTCCATCGCTTCGGGCCGCCCGTAGTGGCCGTCGCCGCGAATGGTGATCGCGGTCGTCGGCCAGTGACGGCAGATCGCCCGGACGAGCCAGCGCAGATGGCCCCGGACCTTGCGACCCGAGGGCGTCTTGCCCGGCCGGAGGATCATCGCGACGGGACGGCTGGTGGCGGTATCATAGAAGTGGATCGGCAGAAAGCAGCCTTCGTCGTGGTGGGTGTTGAACAGCGAGAGTTGCTGCTGGCCATGCACCACGTCGTAGGTGTCGTCGATGTCCAGGGTGACCGCGGCTGGCGGTGCGACGTAGCTGGCGCAGGACCATCTCGGGTGACAGCCCGTTCAGCACGCGTTGCCGCCGGCCATTGTAGGCCGCGTTGAAGCCGCGCAGCACGACCTCCAGGTCGCGGTGGCTGTAGATCATGATGCCCAACACCTCCCGCTGCATCCGGCCGTTGAAGCGCTCGACCATGCCGTTGGTCTTCGGCGTGTAGGAGCGCGACTTGCGGTGTTGCACGCCGTGCCGCGTGCAGGCGGCCTCGAAGGCATCGGCGGTGAAGCAGGAGCCGCGGTCGGTGAGCACGTGGGTGACCCGGAAGGGGAAGGCGTCGAGGGCGTCCGTAAGGAAGGCGACGGCCGAGGCGGAGGTCTCGTTATCCTTGACGGTGAGATGGACGTAGCGGGAGGCGCGGTCGATGGCGACGTAGAGGTAGCGCTTGCGGGTAAAGCCGTCACGATCGCGCAGCTTGGGCAGGTGCTTCACGTCGATATGGATGAAGCCGACCTCGTAGTCCTTGAATGTGCCATGCGGCTTACGGGCCTGCTCGGAGGGCGGCAGCCGGTTGAGACCCTCCGCCTTGAGAATGCGATAGACGGCGTCCCGGTTCAGGTGCGGCAGGAAATGGCTGACGACGAAGGTCAGCGCGTCGAGGGGAAAGCCGGTGCTGCGGCGGAGCGCGCACACGATGGCGCGCTCCTCATCGCTGGCGCGCCAGGGCAGCTTATGCGGTCGAGCCGAGCGATCCAGGCAGGCATTGGGGCCGCGCTTGCGCCATTTGCGGATGGTCTCGGCGGAAACACCGTAGCGCCGGGCCAGAACGCTGGAGCCTTCGGAGGAGCGGGCGATCTCGGCGCGCACGACCGAAGTGGTGCAGGCGTTGGGGTGAATGGCCAGCATCAGCGGGCCCTCAAGGTGGTGGCACGGCGGCGCACGCCCTCAAACCGCCACGCATGGGCTTTGATCATCCAACGCACCACATCCCAACAACGTTCCGCAACCAGACAGCCGGCGGCTGGTCAAAGATTACGAACGCTACGCCACCACGCTCGCAGGACTGCACATGATCGCCTTCGTCTGCCTCATGCGCAGCCGCGTCGCTCAACTTACTAATGGTGCATGACATGCTCTTGGTGAATGATCTAGTTTCTATTCCAAACTATCACGGTACGTCCCAAGCCAGGATTCCGAGTTTGCACATCCACACGAGGGTGAGCGCAACAGCTTCGCGCCTCGCTGGCGGAACGCGGGATTGGATCTCAGAGAACGCCTGCGCGCCGTTCGCGGCGAGGTGGTCAAGCACGGCCCGACACTCGGCAGGGTTGATGCGCCAGTGATCGGCGAAGCCGTCCAGGCGGACGCTGGCGCATCGCTGCAGCTCCGTCCGAGCCTGCTGCTCCGTCACACCGGGCCTCAGCCCAATGCGCGTGGATGGCGAGAGAACGGCGGTCGCGAAGCCCGCGAAGTCCGCGAACGGATCGCCCTTCACGGGATTTGACGTCACGCCCGCCCTGGTTCCGTAAGCGAGTGCAGTCGCCCGCTCTCGGCCCAGGTCCTCGACGAGCCCCCGGATCTGCGCGGCGACGACGGGCCAGTCGAACTGCGTTCGCACGCGCTCCTGCCCGGCGCGACCCATTCGCCGCCGCAGGTCCGGATCTTGCGCGAGGCGAGCGAGCGCGACCGCCGCCTGACCGACGTCCACCGCCGTGTGCTGCGCGACGGTCCCGACATAGGCCTGATACGACTCGAGGCCGAGCACGTGACTCGCACTCATCGAGCGCCCCGCGTCGCCCGGAGGGGCGCCGAGCGTTCGAACGAGGAAGGCTTCCTTGCCGTCCTGCATGGTGAAGCGGTAGCCGTCCCAGTCGCTCGCGACGACGGGCAACCCGGCCGCCATCGCCTCGAGCGGCGTGAGGCCGAACGTTTCCTGGATGTTGTCGACGAGCGACAGGAAGATGTCCGCGCCGGCCCACATCCTCTCGATCTCGTCCCGGTCGTTGCCTTCGAGGATGAACAGCGGCACCGACGGGCAGTAGGCGCGCGCCGCCTCCTCG
The DNA here is from genome assembly GCF_008039455.1 of Methylobacterium sp. WL116. NCBI lineage: Bacteria > Pseudomonadati > Pseudomonadota > Alphaproteobacteria > Hyphomicrobiales > Methylobacteriaceae > Methylobacterium > Methylobacterium sp. WL116. Next base: position 13,868 of record NZ_VRUV01000034.1, on the reverse strand, counting down.
TACAGCGAGCGGCCCAACTCCCCGTTCGGAAACCAGCCGCCCATCGCGAAGCAGAGGCGCTTGCCCGACAGCGCGCAAGCCTCCTCCACAGCGCGAAACATCGGTTGCGGGAAGGCCTTCTCGAAGAAGGACAGGCGCCCGAGCCAGAGAACGAGAACGTCGTCGGGGCCGAGCCCGAGCCGGTCCCTCAGCGCTGCGCGCCGATCGCCGCGGTCGGCTTGAGTTGCGAGCGCAGGGGCGTCGACGCCGAGCGGAACGAGCGGGAGCTGCGGCCTCGGGCGCCCCTGCCCCCCGAACCGGTCGGCGAGGTAATCCCCCCAGGCGTCGAACATGCCGGTCAGAGAATCCCGGACGGCCGGTGACGTGCAAATGAGGGCGTCCCACGGCTGGATCGGAGCCAGACTCGATCCAGCGATGTGCTCCCGGATGGCCGGGGGGGCGATCGTGTGAACGAGGCCGATCAAACTGTAGGCGCGGTCGCTGACTGCTCGGCGCAACCAGGCAAGATCGGCGAGATCTGCCTTTCCGCGCAGGAGGCTGCCGGCCTGAACGGCCGGCTGGAGGTCGTAAAGGCTGCCTCCGTGCAGCCGCGTCGGGGACGTGCCTCCGCGCAGGAGGCCGCGCGCGAGGTCGGCTTCGGACGGCGGCTGCGGCGAGAGAACGAAGACGTCATCAAACCCGCCGTGCAGCGCCAGCGCCTGGAACAGGCCGAGATTGGCCGTATCCTTTCCAAATGGGTTCTTGACCGTCTCGAACGAGGCAGAGGGCACGTAGAGGGCAAGCGACGCGCTCACTGTGCGAAGTCCTCGAAGGTAATGCCTGACAGAGTGGTGAAGGCAGCCATGTCCTCCCAATAGATCGCACGCAGGTGGGTGCGATCCTCAGGCGTCAGGTCAGGAATGATGTCCGATCCAGGTCCGACGTTTGCACGAAGCGGTTCCCGAACTTCGAAGGGCTCGACGCCAACGTGCGTGCACACCCGCGCAAGCGTCTCCTCCGGGTTATTGTGCAAGTCGTTCGAGTCGAGCAGAAGGACGTTCTCGCGAGGAAAGATTTCGTATACCCGCTTTAATTGAGCGGCGTAGAAACCGCGCTCGACGAAGCTGTACACACGATGATGACCTAGCGCCTGAGGATCGGTAACGCGAGCGCGACCGTCTCGAATAGCCCACGCGAACGGCTTATCCTCGAAACCTCGAGTCGTTTCCATCTTCCAATGCGAATACGCGCGTGAGATCGGATCCCGGAAGAGGAACACGAGCCGCATGTACGGATTGTAGGCGCGGATGCGCTCCAAGCAGTTCGGCCAGTAAAGGTAGATCGGTGTCGCCTCGCCTCTGGTCTTGCTCGATGGCGGCCCGAAAGCGGCGTGGTACCTCTCGTAGTCGGGCTGATGCCAGTCCACGTTGTTCTCGTCATCGAAGAAGTGCACCTCTTTGCAAGGTGCCATCTCCAAACTCGGATGCGCTTGCAAGTATGCGAACAGGGCCGTGGTGCCGCCCTTCTGCACTCCCCCAATCAAAAAACCAATCTTGTCAAGCGTTGCCATACCGCAAGTCCTTTCGATCGCTCTGCATCCATGAGCAGGACTCGCGGTCGCGTGCGCACGGCTCCACCCGGGCTTCCGGTTTATTCCCCAGCGCACGGCGCCCTCGGCGCTGCGTTTGACTCGATTGTTCGGTAGGCGCTGAATGCCGCCGCCGTCAAATCAGAGGCCGGATTTTGGACGATACACACGCTCTGCGCCAACAGCTTACGCAGGCTTGGCGCGTTACCCTCGAGGCCGCCCTTGATCGCGGCACGCCAGAGCAGCCTCTTGTTGAGACCATGGCGGAGGTTGCCCAAGCCCGATTGGCCGCGAGCTTCGGTCCGGCTGCCGCCGCGAGTTACCTCCAGCTCTTGGCGGAGGGGTTGCGGGATGTCGATCGAAAGGAAACCACCCTGCTCGTTCGCGGTGACGACCCCGCGCAGGACGCGACCGTGGCCGATCTCAGCCTCGATCCCGATTGGCTGGTCAGGGACGACCTGCTGGATTGAAGCGGTGGTGGATCGGCGGTTCTACTGGACGCAGCGAGAGTAACACGCCTACCTGCCGCAGCGCGGCGAATGGGCCCCCACGCGCGTACCGCTTCGTTCCGCGCTGATCTCGCTTGTCTCGATCCTTAGGTCCAATCTACTGTTGCGCCACGTCAATGAAGGTCGATCACCGCGGTTGCCCATTCACCGGCGTGCGCGAGCACGCGGGAGCTGGTGTCACGAGCGTCAAGCGACCGACTTAGGACTGAGGCCCTTCCCAGCAGAGCTCCCGTTGCTCGCAGAACCGACCGCTGCCTTGGGCGCACGTTCGTACCGTCGAAGGAGATTTGCCGGGAACGGCTCGCTCAACGCTCGTGACCCGCGGTCGAGGTTGTTTCCGTGATCGGTGAGAGCACGTAGTCGATGACCCGCCGATTGCCCGTGCGGATTTCGACGGTGGCGGTCATGCCGGGGGACAGTACGACTGGCTTGCCGTCGGCGACGATGTTGTTCTTCTCGACCTCGATCGTGACCGGGAACACGAGGTTCTGGGTACGAGGCGTCCCCGTCACCGCGCCGATGTTCTGACCGCGCGTCAGCGAAAGCACGTCGGTGGAACCGCTCGCATCACGATCGTCGATGGCATCGCGGGAGATGCGGATGACTTTCCCCTCAACGGTACCGTAACGGGTGAACGGGAAGGAGTCGATCTTCACCACCGCGTCCTGGCCGAGCAAGACGAAGCCGATATCCTGGTTGAGCACCAGCGCCTCGATCTCGATGGGGCCGCTGGAGGGGACGACGACTAGCAGCGGCTGCCCGGCGGTGACGACCTGACCGATCGTGGTGACGGCGAGTTGCTGAACAGTGCCGTCGATCGGCGCGCGCAGTTGCGTCCGGCTCCAGCGCACGCGCGCCCTTACCGCATCCTGTCGCGCCGTGTCCGCCTTCTGAGAAGCCTCCGTCAGGGCCTGCGCCTGCTTCGCGAGCGTTTCATCCGTGAGTTGCTCGATGCGCCGCTCCAGGGACTTCTCAGCGGCCTGAGCCTCGACGATCTGGCCCTGGTCGTAGGCGAGGTCCGCCGCAACCTGCTCGACCTGCTGCAGGGCATCAATCACGGCGGCCCGCGTGCCGGACGAGCGCGCCACCAGCGTCTCGCGCATCGTCGCCCGCTCGCTCAGAACGGCCTTGAGGCGCTCCCGAGCGGCCGCGCTGGCGGTGAAGCGCTGCCGGGTCGCCTCCTTCTCGGCCGTTTGGGCGCTGAGAGCGGCCCGCGTCGCGAAGTACTGGCTGAGCTCGGCGGTCATCGCGGCATTCTCGCGGGTCCGTATCGACGCGGATACGGTGGCCGGGAACTCCGGCTCGATGGTTCTCAGGTTCTCCTTGATCGCCGTGATGGAGGCGCGGCGGCGGGCGATCTGAGCCTCGTACGACGCGAGCGTGTCCTCCGTCGCGGTCAGCTCCGCCTTGGCCTCGGTCGCGTCCAGCTCGATCAGGGGCATGCCCGCCTTGACGGTATCGCCGTTGTGGACGTGGATGACCTGCACTCTGCTGGTCTCGAAAGGCTGGATCACCTTGGAGCGACCGCTCGGCTGAATGCGCGCCGAGGCAATTGCGTGGATGTCGAGACTCGCGAGGGTGCTCCACAGGAGCGCGCACCCGAACATCAGGCAGAGCGTCCAGGTGAACACCATCGCGAGGGGCGACGGCGGCGTGTCGAGGATCTCGAGATGCGCGGGAAGGAATTCCTGATCCTCGCGGCTCGAGGCGATGGCACGCACGCGCTCGCGAAGAACCTTCGCCGAGAGCGCGCGCGGGCGCGCCGGCACAGGCAGAGTGGTGGATGGAAGGGCCGGTGGGGCGCTGTCGGGTTTCGTGCTCATGCCGCCACCTCCTGACCGGAGCCGTGACTGGATTGCAGCCGCCACAGGCGGCCGTAAAGGCTCGTCGGATGGGCAAGTAGATCCGCGTGGGAGCCGTCCTCGACGATACGGCCATCCTGCATCGCAATGATGCGGTCGCAGCCGCGCACCGCCGCGAGGCGGTGGGCGATGATCACCACGGTGCGCCCCTGAACGATGTGCTTCATGTTCTCCTGGATGATCCGTTCGCTCTCGTAATCGAGCGCGGAGGTCGCTTCATCAAGGATGAGGATGCGCGGGTTGGTGGCCAGGGCCCGCGCGATTGCGAGACGCTGGCGCTGGCCGCCCGATAGGTTCGAGCCCCGCTCCTCGATCGGCGTGTCGTAGCCGCGTGGGAGGCGGTTGACGAACTCGTCGGCGCCGGCGAGCCGCGCCACCTGGATGACCTGTGCCCGCGACATGCTGGGGTTGGCCAGCGCAATGTTCTCATGCACCGTCTTGTTGAAGAGCAGGTTCTCCTGGAGGACCACGCCGATCTGGCGCCGCAGCCAGGTCGGGTCGACCTGCGCGATGTCGATGCCGTCGACGAGCACCTGCCCCTTTTCCGGAACGTACAGCCGCTGCAACAGCTTGGTGAACGTCGATTTGCCGGAGCCGGACGGCCCGACGATGCCGACCACCTGCCCGGCCGGGATCTCGATCGACACGTCCTTCAGCACCTCCGGCAGCCCGGGCTGGTAACGGAACACGACGCCCCGCACCCCGAGCTGGCCCTTGGCCGGCGGCAGGTGCGCGTGCGTCAGCGCGCGCGCCTCCGGCGGATGGTTCAGCACGTCGCCCAGGCGCTCGATCGAAACCTTCACCTGTTGGAAGTCCTGCCAGAGCTGGCTCAAGCGCAGGATCGGCCCCGTCACCTGCCCCATGATCATGTTGAAGGCCACCAGACCTCCCACCGTAAGGTCGCCCGACATGACCGCGTACGCGCCGAAGAACAGCACCAGAGCGGTCGTCAGTTGGTTGATGTACTGGATCAGGTTCTGACCCAGGCTGCCGATCATGCCCGTGACGAACGAGGTCTTCACGTAGCCGGCGAGCCGGTCTTCCCACTGAACCCGCAAGATCGGCTCCACCGCCATCGCCTTGACGGTCTGGATACCGATCACCGACTCGATCAGGAATTGGTTCGAGAGCGCCGAGCGGTTGAACTTTTCCAGCGTCTTCTCGCGCAGGATAGGCCGCAGCAACACCGCCACGACGATGTAGCAAGGGATCGATAGAGACACGATCAGCCCAAGCATGGTAGAGTACATGTACATGATCGCGAGAAACAGCAGCGTGAACGGGATGTCGATCGCCGCCATCAGGGCCTGACCCGTGAGGAAGCCCCGGATCTGTTCCAGCTCGCGCACGCGGGCGACGGTCTGGCCCGCGGCCCGCGTCTCGAAGTAGCCCAGCGGCAGGCGCAGCAGGTGCTCGAAGAGGCGCGCACCGAGTTCCACGTCGATCCGGCTGGTCGTGTGGGTGAGGATATACGTTCTGAGATACTGCAGCACGCAGTTGAACAAGCCCAGGACCACGAGCCCGATCACCACGAGGGTGAGGGTCGAGTAGCCCTTGTGCCCGAGCACCTTGTCGATGGTGATCTGGAAGAAGACCGGGGTGATTAGGGCGCAGATCTGGATAAACAGCGACGCGACGATCACCGTGATCAGCGGGCGCCGGTAGCGCACGATCGACGGAACGAACCACGTCAGCCCGAACTTGTGGATCAGCGTCTCGACGCTGGCCCGGCGCGCGACCAGGATGATTGTGCCGTTCCAGTGTTCCAGCACCTCCGCCCGATCGAGCTGCTCGGCGTTGCGCGAGGCCGCCTCGATGACGCGCAGCTTGCCGTCCTCGAAGCGGCGACCGAGCAGGCGGTAGCTGCCGTCCTTGTAGCCGATGATCGTGGGCAGCGGGATCGTATCGAGCCGCTCGGGCTTCTGCTTGGTGAGCAGGCGCGACTTCAGGCCGAGCTTGCGCGCGCCGCGGGTGATGTCGACTTCGGTGGCGGGCGCGCCGCCGATCCCGAGTTCGTGGCGGACCTGCGCCTGCTCGCATTGCACTTGGTGGAATGAGGCCACCAGGGCGAGCGCGCTCAGGCCCGAATCCGGATGGGGACCCCGCGCCGCCGGCTCGGCGACGCCCGGTTGCACGGGCGCTTGGTCGATCGTTCCCGCCGCCCCGGACCCTGCCGACATGCACGTTCCCTTCAATGGCGCGTCCTACGACCCAAGGGCCGCATCCCCAACATACGGCAATCCCACGCGAAAGGGGGATGGCGTGTCGGGGTTCTGCCGCGAACCGGAAGCGCCGCACGCCATGTCGCGCAATTGCGGCAGGAGGATGCCCCGGTTCATCCAGACCGCCCGCCTGATCTTGATTGGGCGCAAGGCAGCTTTGACATGCGCGGGCGGCCGACCCGGCGGTGCCATGAATTCGGCGTTATCCCCCGCGATGCGCGGGCATGCGCGTTCTCTTCGTCCACCAGAACTTTCCCGGCCAGTACGAACACCTCGCTCCCGCGGCCGCGCGGGAGGGCTGGGAGGTCGTCGCGCTCGGCCTCGGCAAGGCGGCGTATCTTCCCGGCGTGCGTTACGTCCGCCATGCGCTCCGGCAGGTCTCGACACCCGGCATCCATCCCTTAGCTGGGGAGTTCGAGTCGAAGGTGATTCGCGCCGAGAGCGCCGCCAACGCCGCGCTCGCCCTCAGGGCGGAGGGGTTCACGCCCGATCTCATTTGCGGCCATCCCGGCTGGGGCGAGACCCTGTTACTCAAGGATGTCTGGCCCGACGCGAAGATCCTCAGCTTCGTCGAGTTCAACTACCGCGCCGAGGGGGCCGACGTCGGCTTCGACCCGGAGTTTCCCCTCCGGGACGATGCGGCGCGCTTCAAGATCCGGGTGAAGAACGCGCACAACTATCTCGCCTACGCCGATTCCGACTGGCTGGTCTCGCCGACGCGCTGGCAAGGCGCGCAGGTGCCGCCGGCTTACCAGGACCGCCTCAGCATCATCCACGACGGCATCGACACCGACCGGGTCCGGCCGAACCCAAAGGCGCAGGTGACCCTCGGGCGCGACGGTATCACGTTGCGGCCCAGCGACGAGGTTGTGACCTTCGTCAACCGGAACCTCGAGCCCTACCGCGGCTATCACAGCTTCATGCGGGCGCTGCCGGAGATCCTGCAACGGCGTCCCAGTGCGCGTGCCGTCCTCGTCGGGGGCAACGCCCAGAGCTACGGCGCCAAGCCGGAGGGCGACCGCAACTATCGTGAGATCTACCTCAGCGAAGTCCGAGATCGCTTGGACATGAGCCGCGTCCACTTCGTCGGAAACATCCCCTATCCGGCCTACCTCAACCTCCTCCAGGTCTCCGCCGCCCACGTCTACCTGACCTACCCCTTCGTGCTGTCCTGGTCGCTCATCGAGGCGATGGCGGCGGGGTGCGCGATCGTCGGTTCGGCGACGGCGCCGGTGCAGGAGGTGATCCGCGACGGGGAGAACGGACGGCTCGTGGACTTCTTCTCGCCGCAGGACATCGCTGATGCGGTCGTGGCCGTCCTCGCCGATCCCGCCTCCCACCACGCGATGCGCGCCGCCGCCCGGCTCGGCGCCGAGACGTTTGACCTCCGACGCGTTTGCCTCCCTCGGCACCTGCGCTTGATGCGGGAGGTAGCTGCCGGCCTTTCACCGAGCGTGTGAGTGCGCGTTGCGACAAAGCGGCGTAGAGTGTTGCTCCGAAACCACTCGCCGTATCCTGTGAAGCCCGCGAAGCGCCGAGGCGTGTTATCTCCCTGCCACTTAAGCAGTTATCAATTTTAACTGGAAAAGAACGAAGCGCATTTTCCTCTAGCAAGCATTGCTGTTTCGGGATATCTGAGACGCCGGATGCCATCCTGATGGTCCGGTCTCTCGGAAATATGATTTTGCTCCGAAGTCGGTTGATTGGGGCGGATGCGTGTGGCATTTCCGCGTTCGAGATAGGGCGCGCTTCCTTCAGAGGACGAGGCAAAGATGGCTAATATCACGCTCAACAACGTCAGCGACCAGACCGTATCCGGCACGACTGGCGGCGACACGATCACGCTGACCGGCCGCGGCAGCAACGTCTACATTGATGGGCTGGCAGGTGGCGACACCATCTCTTCTGCGACCGCCACCCCGGCCGGCTACACCAACGCGACCGTCATGGGCGGTCTGGGTGTCGACAACATCTCCGGCTTCAGCAGCAACTCGATGCTGTTTGGCGGTCAGGGGGGGGACACCATTCTTCTGAATGCCGGCGGCGCCAACCTTACCGTGTTCGGCGGCCAGGACGACGACACCATCACCGCCAGCAGCGGCTCTACCGCCCTGATCTTCGGCAATATGGGGGTCGACACCATCAACCTGACTGGCTTCGGCGACGGCGCGACCGTGTTCGGCGGCCAGGGCGACGATGCGATCACCGGCGGCGCCGGCAGCCGCGCCTACATCTCCGGCGACATCGGTGACGACAGCATCACCGGCGTTGCCGGCAGCCTCGCCTCGGTGTTCGGCGGCCAGGGCCGCGACACCATCACCACGACCGGAGGTGCAACACAGGCTCTCTTGTTCGGCAACGATGGTGATGACACCATCGCCGCCAGCGGCGACGGCTCCAGCGTCTTCGGCGGTCAGGGCTCCGACCAGCTCACCATTTCGGGTGACTCCAGCATCCTGTTCGGCAATCTGGGCAACGACACCATCACCGTCGACGGCGGCGCAACGTCAGCCACGGTGTTCGGTGGTCAGGGCAGCGACACCATCACCGCCACTGCCGCTGGTGACAACGCCTACATCTCCGGTGATCTCGGCAACGACACCATTACCGCTGGGGCAGTTCGCGCAACAATCCTGGGCGGCGACGGCAACGACAGCATCACCAACAGCAACAACATGTCGGCTCTAAGCGGTGGTGCCGGCTCAGACATCTTCACCGTCACCGGTACAACGGTCGGCGACAACAACTCGACCCTGACTATCACCGACTTCGTGTCGGGCACGGACTTCGTGGATATCGGGGGTGCCACGGCATCTCAGAGCACCAACTACACGGAGGCGAAGGTCAACGGCGGATTCACGGAAGCCCAGAAGGCGGCTGGCAACCTTCAGGACGGTCAGTATCTCTTTGTCGCCGGCAACACCGACGGTTACCTGTTCTCCGGCACTGACACTGCGATCACGCTCACCGGTCTCAACTCACTGGATAGCTTCTCAGCCACCGATATTCTTGGCACGACGCCGGCGCCGGCCGCTGGCTAATCTCGCATAATAGCGTAATACAACGATTGGATGCCTTTGTTTCGAGGCATGTGATTTAGAATGCCGCCCTTCGGGGCGGCATTTTTTCTATCCGGCCGAAAGCGATCGCATGCTGAGGTTTGAGCAAATGGTCGGAGCAGGATCTTTCGTACCGATACAAAAAAGGCTTTGAGATCTACAAATGCGTCAAGAGCAATGCTGCAGAGTGTCGTTGCAGGTCGTCGCTTAGCTCCGCCCAAGCGCCGAGTAGCGCTTGTCGAGGTGTTCCACCTCGCAGAATTCCATTCCCGCGCCGTAGCTCTTGTAGACTGTGAACGTCTTGAGCAGAGTCAGCGCGGCGGTGCTCTCCAGCGGCGAGACGAAAGACACGTCCCGGTCGCCCCAGTGCGGCATGCTCATCCAATGGCGCAGCTGCTCCTGCGTCAGCGCGTGGAAGCCCGAATGCGGGTTGCGTGTGCGCTCGAACGACACCCGCCGCCCGAGCACCCGGGCTTGGAGGAAGCGCTCGTCCGGCCGGCGCGTGAACCACGGGTCGGTCAACTGCGGGATCAGGTCGCCATCGATGAAGGTCTTCGCCGCCGGCCCCTGCAGGTTCCACTCGTAGCGGTTGGGCAGCAGCACGCGCCCCTGCCCGAAGGTCTCAGTGAACCAGAGCTGCTTGTCGAGGAACCCAGCATCGCGCGGCAGCAGGTCGTCCTCGCTGTACACGAACAGGTCGAACCGGCGCGCGTACTCGGCGAACAGTGTGTGGGCGTGGAAGCCCATCATCCGCGCGTCGTCGAGCGCGATCTCGACATGGGTGATGCCGCAGGTCCGGCAGAAGTCCGGATCGAGCAGGTGGTGCCCCCCCGTGGTGATCGCGACGAGGGCGAACTCCGAGACCCGCGACGGGATGCGCTCGTAGGCGCGCCCGGCGATGTTAAGCACGGCCTGGTGTCCCGCAAAGGCGAAGCGCCAGGCCGTGAACACCGAGCGGATCGCCGCACGCCGGCTCTCCGGGTCGCGGCCGTCGCTGTAGGCGTGGGAAGTGTCGCCCGTCGCCTGATAGAAGTGCGGAATAGCCACCATGACCCGCATACGACACACCCTCGCTCATCCGCCCGCATGTCGTCGTCCCAGCCCGCCGGGGCGGTCGACGGCGGGTCGGGGCCGGCTATAACACGGGCGGGGCAGGGCAAGCGCGAGGGAGCAGGCCATGGACGTAGCGGAGATCGAGGCGGGGCTCGCAGCCGTCACCGCTGAGCACGGGCCGTGGGGCTCGGCCAACGTGGCGCTGCCGCACGGCCTGTTCACGATCGACGCGGAGCCACGCGGCGACAATCACCGCACCCTCAAGTTCCTGCAGATCATCGCGGACGTGCTTGGGCGCCCGCTGCGGGACCTGCGCATCGTTGACCTCGCCTCGGGTGAGGGGCTCTACGCGATCGAGTTCGCCCAGCACGGCGCACAGGTCCTCGGCATCGAGGGCCGGGCGGCCAACGTCGCCAAGGCCGAGTTCGCCCGGCAGGCCTGGGGTCTCGACACCCTGCGCTTTGTCGAGGACGACGTGCGCAACTTCACCGCGGAGCGCTACGGCCGCTTCGACGTCGTGCTCTGCTCGGGCATCCTCTACCACCTCGACGCACCGGACGTGTTCCACTTCCTGCGCAACATCCGGGCCGCCTGCACGGATCTGCTGATCATCGACGCGCGCGTGACGATGGCGCCGGACACGAGCATGGTGTTCGAGGGGCGCCGCTACGGCGGTTGCGTCTACCACGAGCACGAGGAGGGCGATCCCGCCGACGTGCGGCTGGCCCGGCTCGGCGCCTCGCTCGACAATCCCAGAAGCTTCTGGTTCACCCGCCATGGGCTGGCCAACTGCCTGACGGATCTCGGCTTCAGCTCGGTCTACGAGTGCCTGTCGCCCGTGCCGCTCAACACCCGGATCGACCGCGCGACCATTGTCGCCCGGCCGGGCCGGATCGTGCGGCCCTACAACGCGATCGCCGGCCGCCTCGACGCGTGCCGCTGGCCGGACTCCGCCTGATCCCGCCTCACTGGCCCTGCGGGGTCATGACCAGCCACGGCGTCGGCCCTGAGCGCCACTCCCACATCGCCAGCACCTGATCGAGATGGGTCGTGCGCTCGAACCAGCTCGGCAGGGTGGGCGGCGTCAGCACCTGATCGATCCGGCGGACCGCGTGGGTGGCGCGGAAGCGGGCCGCGAGCGCCTCGCACAGGCCCGGCCGGAACACGTCGTGGCACTCCACGAGCACGCTCATGCGGGCCAGGGCCGAGTGGAGGTCCGGACGCAGGAGCGCGTCCTCCGCGCCTTCGATGTCGATGATGACCAGCGTGCGGCCGTCGGCGAAGCGGGCGAAATCGTCTCCATGGAAGACGCCGCCGACCGCGACCCGGTCCGCGACCGCGTTGAGCTCGGCGAGATCGCGGCAGGCGGCCTGCGCGCCCGGGTTGGTGTCGTAGGCGTGGATGCGCCCCCCCCGCGCCAGCCGCGCGAGGCCGACGGCGTAGTAGCCCTCGGCGCACCCGATATCGACGATGTCGTCGTACGACGCGGCGGCCGCTTCGAGCAGGAAGGGGTGCAACTGGGCCTCGTAGCAGCCCAGAAGCTTGGCGGCGAGGCAGCCCTCGGCCGCCTCGCTTCGGAAGCGCATCCCGGCGAACGGGCCGTTCAGGACGACCGGGCCGTGGCGCGCGATGATCTCGCGTTCGATGAGCTTCGAGCGCCAGATCGCCAGGAGCCTCAGCGCCCGGTTAAGTCCGGCCGCGGATTCGAAGTCGCTCTCCTCCGTCATGGTTCGGATGCGCGCGGCGACGCTTGTGTTCAGGTCCATTGCTCGGCCTTGTGGTAGGAACCCGTTCGCGCGCGGCGCCACCTTGTCGCGCTCAGATCAACGCGAGGTGAGCTTCAGCCAGGGATGACGGGCCATCATCTGCTGGAGAATGCGCATGTGGTGGGGGTCGGTGTTGGTTCTCAGCATCGACGCGGGATGCACCCTGTACCGGCACAGCATTTCGGGCACGTAGATCGCCGCGATCCCCTCCTCGGCGAACCGGCACCAGAAGTCGTAGTCCTCCCAGCCGAGGTCGAGATGAGCGTACCCGCCGAGCCGCGCCCAGGCGGACTTCCGGACCAGGGCCATCGCGTCCACGTAGTTGGCCGGCTTGAGACGCTCGGGAACCCAGGTGTCGGCGTAGCCCGGCTGCACCGTCTCGCCGAAGAGCACCATCTGGCTGAAGGCCGCCCCGGCGTCGCTGTCCTCCAGCGTCTCCAGCAGGCGCGCGACCGCGCGGGGGTAGAGCGCATTGTCCGCATCGAGCACCAGAACGTAGTCGGCGCGCGCGCGCTCGAACGCGGTGTTGCGCGCCTGGGAGAGACCTTGGTTCTCCATGTGCCGGACCAAGAGCGCGCGGGCGAACCGCGCCCCGTGGCGTTCGAGCCACGAGGCCGCCACATCCGCCGAGGCATCGCACGATCCGTCGTCGACGACGATGAGTTCGAGGCGCACGTGGGTCTGGCCCGCGACGGACCGGAGGCATTCCTCCACGTACCCGGCATAGTTGTACAGGCTGACCGCCACGCTGACCAAGGTTTCGGCCGGGGCCGCAGGTTCGGGCTGTTCGGATTCGAACAGGATCATGTGATCGATCGGGAACACGGGCGAGGCTCATCGTGGCGGGGAAAGGAGGAGCCGAAGCAGGGCGAGGCCCATCCGGCGCTTCGAACCGCACCGGCCGAGCCGGACGCGCGCCTCCTGCCGGACCCGCTCCGCCCGGATCTGACCCTCGGGGGTGTGCAGCAGCCAGCGGATCAGCTTGGGAAGGCGCTTCGCGCTGTCCTCGAGGTAGTCAATTCCGGGGCGAAGCACCGGGTGCGGCAGGCAGGGCAGGCTGAGCACCAGTGCGCCGCAGGCGATGCCGTGCAGGATCGAGGCGCGCGGATCGAGGAAGCCGATCTCATCGCGGTGGAGGTTCAGCACGATCTTGGCGCGGCGCCCGAGATGGGCGGCCGCGGCCGAATCAAGCACCTCCTCGCCGGGCAGCGTCCACAGCCCGCGGCGGTAGACGATCGCACATTCGAGTTCGGACAGGAGGTCGGCGTTGCGGCCGAGAAACTCGCCGCGGCTGAGGCTCTCCTCGCCGGCGAACACGAGGTCGATCGGGCGGTCCGCCCACAGGTCGTGCCTCGGCAGCGGACGCCTCGCCTGCCGCGAAAGCCCGGCGACGAGCGGGTGCTGCGGCACCTCGCCTTCCTCCGGCGTCGGCTCGGACGGCAGCCAGAGCAGATGCGGGATGCCCGCCCCCGCCGCGAGCGCCGTTAACCCGGGATCGGAGCCGATCACGCCCTGCGCCAGCAGAAGGGGGCCGAGGCGCGCTGAAACCTCGCCGCTCAGCGCCGTACCGCCGTCTGCGACGAAGCTCGCCATTAGGAGGGACGAGTCGGGTCCATGCTGCCCGGCCTCTGCGATGCGGAACTCCGCCGGTGCGACGAAGATCCGGATCCCAGGCGGTATCCACGAACCGTCTACCCACCGCCTCAGCTCGGGTCGGGCGTTGAGAAGGGTCAGGGCCTCGACGATGCGTTCGCCGAGCGCCACGCTCGCGGCCGACGCGGCGTGGCTGACGAGCACGCTGACGAAGAGCCCCTGCGCCCGGGCGAGGAG
>NZ_VRUV01000349.1:0-4871 GCF_008039455.1 Methylobacterium sp. WL116 | reverse complement strand
AGGAGGGCGCGGGCCCCGGGCGAACTCGGCGAAGGGCCGGCTCCGCGCCCTCCTGGAAAGCGCCGGCCCGCAGGGCCTGTCCACCGCCCAGATCGCGCAGCGCCTGCCCGACGTCGCGCCGGCCACGCTGAACGCTTACCTCAGCACCATGGCCTCGGGCGGCGAGGCGATCCGCCGGGGCGACTTCATCAGCATCGCCAAGGCGACGTCCGCCGACGCGGATGCGGAGGCCGATGCGGAACTCGAGAACGAGGACGCGTCCGAGGACGAGGCGGCTTCGGAGACCGACGAAGCGACCGCCGAGAGCTGAGGGCGCGCATCCCAGCATGGTGCCGGTCGCCGGCCGACGCACCGGCGGGTGACGATCGCGGGCCGGTTGGTCCGCGCTTCGTCGCGCAGGCCGCCCTGTCCCAGCCGGCGAAGGTCGCCGTCGCGATCAGGCCCCGCCCTCCGACGGAGCGTCCGGGCTCTGCCGGTTCGCGGCGCCCGCCGCCGGCAGGGCGATCGCCACGCGCAGGCCGGGCGTGTTGTCCTCCAGCGTCAGGCGCCCCTGGTGCAGGCGCACGACGGCGGCGACGAGGCTCAGGCCCAGGCCGAAGCCCGGTGCCGATCGGGCGTCCTCCAGGCGCACGAAGCGGTCGAGGACGCGCCCGCGCTCGGCTTCCGGGATGCCCGGGCCGCGATCGGCCACCGTGACGACGATCTCCGCACCGATCCGCGACGCCGCCATCACGATCCCGCCCGGCGACCCGCCGCGGGCCTCGGCGCCGTACTTGATTGCGTTGTCCAGGAGGTTGGCGAGCGCCTGCCCCGCCAGCTCGCGGTTGCCGTCGACGATCAGGCCGTCCGGCGCCGACACGTCGAGGCGCTGGCCGCGCTCCTCGGCCAGTGCCTCGTAGAGCTCGCCGATCGCCCGCACGGACGGTCCGAGATCGAACGGCGCCATCATCTCGCGAGCGTTGCCCGCCTCGAGCCGCGCGATCATCAGGAGCGCGTTGAACACCCGGATCAGGCCGTCGCTGTCCTCGATCACCCCGTCCAGCGCCGCGCGCAGGGCGTCCGGCGAGCGCTCGCCGCGAAGCGCCTCGTCGGCGCGGTTGCGCAGGCGCGTCAGCGGCGTCTTCAAGTCGTGGGCGATGTTGTCGGAGACCTCGCGCAGGCCGCGCATCAGCTCGCCGATCCGCTCCAGCATCAGGTTCAGATTCTGGGCGAGGCGATCGAGCTCGTCGCCGTTGCCCGCGACCGGCAGGCGGCGGCCGAGATCGCCCGCCATGATGGTGCCGGCGGTCTCGGTCATCGCGTCGACCCGCTTGAGGACCCGGCCGGCGACCACCCAGCCGCCGATGACGCCGAGCAGCACCACGACCGCGAGCGAGGTGCCGAAGGTGCTGGCGATCACCCCGCGCAGGCGGTCGCGCTCCTCGACGTCGCGGCCGACGAGCAGCCGGAAGCCGCCGGGCAAAGTGAAGATGCGCACGATCGCGCGATGGGTCTCGCGCTCTTGCGTCTCGCGGCTGCGGCCGTAGACGGTTTCCGCCTGTCCCGGCGTCGCCAGCACGCTCGCGGGCAGGTCGCCGACGTTGCCGACCACGTGGTCGCCGTTGGCCGTGGTCACGAGGTAGAGCGAGGCGCCGGGCTCGGCCGCCCTTCGCTCGACCGCGGAGATCAGCCGGCGCAGGCCGCCGCCGTTGTACTGCTCGGCGAGCCCGTTGATCTCGGCGTCGATCGTCGAGACGATCTGGTCGTCGAGGACGCGACGGGCGCTCCAGGCGATGGTGCCGAGCGCCACCCCGGCGCAGGCCGCGAACACGACGAGGTACGCGATTGACAGCTTGAACGCCGTCGTCCGGAACAGCTTCTGGATGCGGACGAAGGCGCTGTCCGGGGTCGGGACGTGCGGCGTCACGGGACGAGGATGCCGGCGATCGCGCGGGCTCGATCCGTCCTCGCGGGCATCATGATGGCGGCCGCGCCTCGTCGGCGCGCAGGATGTAGCCGGCGCCGCGGATCGTGTGGATCATCGGCGTGCCGAAACCCTTGTCGAGCTTGGCCCTGAGGCGCGAGACGTGCACGTCGATGACGTTGGTCTGCGGGTCGAAGTGATAGTCCCAGACGTGCTCCAGGAGCATGGTCCGGGTCACGACCTGGCCGGCATGGCGCATCAGGTACTCCAGCAGCCGGAACTCGCGCGGCTGCAGGGCGACGTCCTGGCCCGCCCGCGTCACCCGGTGGGAGAGCCGGTCGAGCTCGAGGTCGCCGACGCGGTAGGCGGTCGCCTCGGCGCTCGCGACGGACGAGCCGCCGCGCCGGGCCAACACCTCGACGCGGGCGAGCAGCTCCGAGAAGGCGTAGGGCTTCGGCAGGTAGTCGTCGCCGCCGGCGCGCAGGCCCTTCACCCGGTCGTCCACCTGCCCCAGCGCCGACAGGATCAGCACCGGCGTCGTCACCCTCTGCTCGCGCAGGGAGCGGATCAGCGAAAGCCCGTCGAGCTTCGGCAGCATCCGGTCGACGATCAGCACGTCGTAGGCGCCGTCGCAGGCGAGGCCGTAGCCGTCGAGGCCGTCGGTCGCGTGGTCGGCGAGGTGCCCGGCCTCCCGGAACGCCTTGACGAGGTAGGAGACCGCCTCGCGATCGTCCTCGATGATCAGGAGCCGCATGGGTTCGGTCCATAGCGCGGACCGGGACGGGGCGGAATGGGCTTGGACGGTCACGGTCGGGCTGCCCTCGATCATTCGGTCGTCCGCATCCTGCACCCGCCCGGATGACCGGGAGATCGCGGGAAGATGACCGTTCGGACAGGTTCGCCCGCCACGCGTTGCAGCCATGCCGGGAATGGCGGGATCGGATCGCAACCATGCGGCTTGTCCTGCCGCGCACGCCGTCGCCACGCCGACGATCCACCGACGGACCCGGGCCGGGCGACGGCGCACGACCCATCGCATCCACGGACAGGCCGCATGAACGACATCTCACGCCGTACCCTGATCGCCGCCGGCACCGCGCTCGCCGCCGGCGGTGCCCGCGCCGCCGAAGGGCCGATGCCCGAGCGCGCCGGCAAGGGGGCGGACATCCTCGGGCCGCGCAACCCCGCCCGCGAGGCCGAGGATCCCTATACCGTCGCGCCGCCCGCCACCGACCACGGCACGATGCCGAACCTGAAATGGTCGTTCGCCAACAGCCACATGCGCCTGGAGGAGGGCGGCTGGGCCCGGCAGACCACGGTGCGCGAGCTGCCGATCTCGAAGGCGATGGCGGGCGTGAACATGCGCCTGAAGGCCAACGCGGTGCGTGAGATGCATTGGCACAAGGAGGCCGAGTGGTCCTACATGATCAAGGGCCGTGCCCGGATCACCGCCATCGATCCGGACGGGCGGACCTTCGCGGACGACGTCGGCGAGGGCGACCTGTGGTACTTCCCCTCCGGCATCCCGCACTCGATCCAGGCGCTGGAATCCGACGTCGACGGCTGCGAGTTCCTGCTGGTGTTCGACGATGGCGGCTTCTCGGAAGACTCGACCTTCCTGATCACCGACTGGCTGGCGCACACCCCGAAGGAGGTGCTTGCCAAGAACTTCGGCCTGCCGGAAAGCGCCTTCGCGAACATCCCCGAGCGCGAGCTCTACATCTTCCCCGGCCCGAAGCCCGGCCCGCTGGCGGGCGACCGGATGGGGGGCGCCGGGCCGATCCCGAAGTCGTTCAGCCACCGGATGCTGGCGCAGGAGCCGATCCGCACGAAGGGCGGAACGGTGCGGATCACCGATTCAACCAACTTCCCGGCCTCGGAGACGATCGCCGCGGCGCTGGTCGAGCTCGAACCCGGCGCGATGCGGGAATTGCACTGGCACCCGAACGGCGACGAGTGGCAGTACTACCTCTCGGGCAAGGGGCGGATGACGGTGTTCGGCTCGGAGTCGAAGGCGCGGACCTTCGACTACCAGGGCGGCGACGTCGGCTACGTGCCGTTCGCCATGGGCCACTACATCGAGAACACCGGCGACACGCCGCTGACCTTCCTTGAGATGTTCAAGAGCCCGCGCTACGCCGACCTGTCCCTGCGCCAGTGGATGGCGCTGACGCCGCACGCGCTCGTCCAGGCCCACACCAAGCTCGATCCGAAGCTGATCGACGGGCTGTCGGCGAAGAAGGGCCCCGTGGTGCCGCTCTGAAGCGGCACCCCTACACGTCGTTGCCGAGCCGGGCCGAACGGCCCGGCGTCGGGGCCGGAGCCGGGGGGCTCTGCTGGGCGACGCTCGGCGGTGCGTCCTGGCCGCGGCCGGGCACGACGACGAGGCGCTGGACCTCGCCGCGCAGGTAGGCCTGCAGGAAGGCCTGGTAGTCCTTGAACGACACGCAGCCGTTCGAGGCCCCTGTCGGCCCCAGCATGTAGGTGTGAGCGAGGAGCCCGACCCGGCCGTAGACGGCGGCGGTGCCGCCGACCGGCGTGAGCCGGATCGCGCGGACGCCGTGGAACAGGTCCTCGCGCTCGGTGAGGTCGTAGGTGCCGGGCGGCGTCGCCCCCCGCATCCGCACGTGGACGTTGCGCGGGTCGTCCATCATCTCGCCGAGGCCGGAATGCGCGTCGAGCTTGGTGCCGTTGGGCAGCGTCACGATCCGCGCGCTGATGTCGTAGATCGCGACCGCCGCCGGGTCGGGGTTGGCCGGGGGCACGATCCGCTGGCGCGGCAGCTTCGCGGGGGAGGGCGTCTCCAGTGCGGCATAGGCCAACGCCGGCGTCGCGTTGCGCTCGATGCCGAAGAACTTCTCCAGGAAATTGCGATCGTCGGGGGCGGGCGCCGGTGTTCTCGATGTAGTGGCCCATGGCGAACGGCACGTAGCCGACGTCGCCGCCCTGGTAGTCGAAGGTCCGCGCC
>NZ_VRUV01000348.1:0-4873 GCF_008039455.1 Methylobacterium sp. WL116 | reverse complement strand
GGGCGTCGCCCGGCGCCTCGCGCACCAGCAGGATCGGCAGGCCGGCGAGGATGGCGGTCGCGAGCAGGCAGGCGGTGCTGAACCCGAACCCGTAGGCGGCGAGCAGCCAGCCGAACAGGCCGGCGCCGAGGCTGGTGCCGGCGACGAAGCCGGCCCGCGTGCAGGCGCTCATCCGCCCGAGCTCGCCCGGCGGGACATGGTCCATCACCATCCGGTCGCAGGCGGTGTCGAGCAGGGCGGCGAAGGTGCTGTGCACGAGGAAGACGCCCCCCAGAGCGCCGAGCGCGCGGGCGTCCGGCACCAGCAGCAGCCCGGCGAGCGCCGCGTGGCAGCCGAGGATCGCGAGCACGCTCCAGGCCCGGCGCCGCCCCATCGCGAACCCGCTCGCCCGGTCGACCAGCGGCCCCCACAGGATCGGCTGCACCGTCCAGGGCAGGCCGGCGATGGCGAAGTGGACGCCGACCTCGGCGCTCGACACGCCCTGCGCCGCGAGATGGTTGGCGAGTGCGGTCAGCGAGAACCCGGCGACCAGCCCCTGGTAGAGATAGGTGGCGAAGAACACGCCGTAGCGGGCGCCGCGATCTTGCAGGGTCGGCAGCCGCATGCCGAAGCTTGCGATCGCGACGGCGCTTCCGGCTTGCGGGCCCGCCCGCACCGGTGGATCCTCCGCGCCGCTCATTCCCGAAGGCTCCTTATTGCGCACAGATCCGCCCCGCTCGTCCGGCCTCGACCATACGATAGCGCGCGGCAAGGCACGCGCGCTTCTCCCTCCCCCCTCTGCGGGGGAGGGCGGGCCTCGCGTCAGCGAGGGTCGGGAGAGGGGAGCGACCTCTCCGGACAACGCGCTCCCCTCTCCCGACCCGCTGCGCGGGCCACCCTCCCCCGCTCAGGGGGGAGGGAAAGACTGCGTCGAGTTCGGAGGAGAGGACGCCATGATCCCGATCCGCGATTGCCCCGCCCCCGATCCGCATCCCGCCGGCCCGACGCGCTACGCGGTGCCGGCGGGCGCGGTCGACAGCCATGCCCACGTGATCGGCCGGCCGCCGGCCCATCCGTTCGTGGAGAATCGCAGCTACACCCCGCCGGCGGCGCCGGCGCAGGCCTACCTGGCGATGCTCGACGCCACCGGCATGGCCCACGGCGTGCTGGTCCAGGTCAGCGTCCACGGCACCGACAACCGGCTGCTGCTGGAGACGCTGGCCGCGAACGCCGAGCGCCTGCGCGGCATCGCCGTGATCCCCCTCGGGCTGCCCGAGCGCGACCTCCGCGCGATGAAGGACGCCGGCATCGTCGGCCTGCGCCTCAACGTGCTCTACGGCGGCGGCATCGATTTCGCGGCGGTCGAGGCCTACGGCGCGCTCGCCCGCGAGATGGGCTGGCACCTGCAATTCCTGATCGACGCCCGCAGCCTGCCGCCGCTGGCCCAGCGCCTCTCGCGGCTGCCGGTGCCCTTCGTCGTCGACCACATGGGCCACATGCCGACCGCGGCGGGCCTTTCGGACCCGGGCTTTTCCACCCTCGTGGCGCTGGTGCGCGACGGCGCCTGGGTGAAGCTCTCGGGCGCGTTCCGCACCTCGGTGGCGGGCGCGCCCTACGCCGACACCATCCCCTTCGCCCGGGCGCTGAACGACGCCGCACCCGAGCGCTGCCTGTGGGGCTCCGACTGGCCGCACGTCGCCGCCTGGGACGGGCCGCCGAAGCTCGCGACGCTCCTCGACCTGATCGCCGACTGGGTGCCGGACGAGGCCAGGCGCCGAAGGCTCTTCGTCGAGAACCCGCGCGCGCTCTACGGCTTCGGCTAGGCCTGGGCTTCGGCTAGGCCTGGGGCTTCAGGTAGCTCCGACCGTCGAGATAGGCCTTGCGCCAGCGCTGGATCGCGACCCGCTCGAACAGGCCGGCCTTCGCGAACGGGTCCTCGGCGATGAAGCGCTCGGCCTCCGCCCGCGTTTCCACGTCGACGAGGTAGAGGCCGCCGCCCGCATCCGACCCGTCGTCGGACAGTTTCGCGCCGCAGGCGAGCAGCCGCGCGGCCTGGGCCTCCAGGAAGGCGAGGTGCTCGGCCCTCGCCGCGCGGCGCAGGTGCTCGTGGCCGGGCTTGTCGAAGGTCTCGATGATGAACGGCATGGCGGCTCCGGGGGCGGGCTGCGGATGGCGGCGATCGTTTGTGTAGCGCGGCGCAGGCGATGGCGCGCCCGGGCTTCCTGACACCCGCGGGCGGTTCTCACCGGTTCGCCCCGGCCGGGCGCGATCGCGCACCGGGACGCCGCTATAGGTGAAGCCGGCCGCGCGCGAGGCCTCGCGCACGGCGTTGGCCTGCCTCCGGACGCGGGGAAAAACCGCCAACCGGGCGAGGCCGGATCACCGAATCCGCGGGCGGGCACGCGAATCGGGTTCGCGACCACAAGCCCCCGGGAGGACGATCGTGGCAAGGACCATTCCCGCATCCGCGCTCGCTGCAGCGCTGTCCACGGCCGTGCTGCTCGCGGCCACGCCGGCCTCCGCCCAATACGCCGACGGCGGCATCAGGATCGGCGTGCTGACCGACATGTCCGGCGGCTACTCGGACCTCGCTGGCAAGGGCTCGGTGACGGCGGCGCAGCTCGCGATCGAGGATTTCGGCAGGGCGATCGGCGGCCGCAAGGTCGAGCTGATCTTCGCCGACCACCAGAACAAGGCCGACATCGCCTCGACCATCGCCCGCCGCTGGTTCGACACGGAGGGGGTGGACGCGATCTTCGACACGAACTCGTCGGTGGCGGGGCTCGCCGTGCGCGAGGTCGCCCGCGCCAAGGGCAAGGTCGACATCAATTCCGGCGCCGGCTCGATGGCGCTGACCAACGCCGCCTGCTCGGCCACCGGCGCGCACTGGTCCTGGGACACCCACGCGCTCGCCGCCGGCACCGCCGCGGCGCTGGCCGACGACCCGAAGAACACCTGGTTCTTCATCACCGCCGACTACACCTTCGGGCACGACCTCGAGGCCCAGGTCACCCGCGTGGTGCGGGCCAAGGGCGGCACGGTGCTCGGCTCGGTCAAGCACCCGTTCCCGAACGCCGACTTCTCGTCCTACCTGATCCAGGCGCAGGCCTCGGGCGCCCGGATCATCGGCATGGCCAATGCCGGCGCCGACACGATCAACACCATCAAGCAGGCCGCCGAGTTCGGCATCGCCGAGGGCGGCCAGTCGCTCGGCGGCCTCAACATCTTCCTCACCGACGTCAACTCGGTCGGCCTGAAGGCGGCACAGGGCATGATCCTGACGACGGGCTTCTACTGGGACCTCGACGACCGCACCCGCGCCTTCGCGAAGCGCTTCGGCGAACGCATGGGCGGGCGGATGCCGACCATGGTCCAGGCCGGCGACTACTCGGCGGTGCTGCACTACCTCAAGGCGGCCGAGGCGGCGGGCACCGACGACGGCCTCGCGGTGATGGCCAAGATGCGTGCGCTGCCGATCGAGGACGCCTTCGCGCGCAACGCCAAGCTGCGCCCCGACGGCCGCATGGTCCACGACATGTACCTGGCGCGGGTGAAGACCCCGGCCGAGTCGAAGGGCCCGTGGGACTTCTACACGATCCTCAAGACCATCCCCGGCGACGAGGCCTTCCAGCCGCTGGCGCAGAGCACCTGCAGGCTGGTGACGAACCCGTGACCCCAGCCTTCCCTCTCCCGCAGAGGGGAGAGGGAAGGGGCCCCCCGCTCACAAGGCCGACGGGTGCCGGGCCAGCGGCGTCACCGTCACGCTCATGAACGGGAACAGCGGCAGGCCGGAGAGGATCGCGTGCAGCTCGTCGTGGTCGGCCACGTCGAACACGCTGATGTTGGCGTACTGCCCGGCGATGCGCCAGAGGTGCACCCACCGGCCCGATTCCTGGAGCGCCCGCGCCTGCGCCTTCTCCTCGGCCTTCAACCGGTCGAACTCGGCCGGCGGCAGCTGCGTGGGCGGATGGACGTCCATCCTGACGTGATACAGCATCGATGCGTCCTCGCGTCACGAGCCGGCGCTCGCCCCTCCCGGGAGCGCTCGGCCATCGCGTATCATGGACGGCGACCGTGCGGATGACGACCGCAGGCCCGAGCGATCCTTGCCGGTCGATCCGTCAAGGAATAATCTGCAGTCATTGACGACAGGCGCGCCCATGGCCGTGATGACGATCCGCAACATCGACGACGCGCTCAAGGCGCGCCTTCGCATCCGTGCCGCGATGCACGGCCGATCGATGGAGGACGAGGCGCGCGACATCCTGCGCTCGGCGCTCTCGAGCGAAGTTTCCCGCCCGCGCGATCTCGGCCGGGCGATCCATGAGCGCTTCGCGGCGCTCGGCGGCGTCGACCTGCCGGAGGTGCCGCGGGACCCGGGCCGGGAGCCGCCGAGCTTCGAGGCGTGATCGTCCTCGACACCAACGTCCTCTCCGAGCTGATGCGGGCGAGCCCCGAGCCGAAGCTCCTCGCCTGGCTCACCCAGCAACCGATCGCGGGCCTGTTCACGACGACCCTGACGCAGGCCGAGATCTTCTACGGCCTCGCCCTCCTGCCGGAAGGGCGGCGGCACATCGGGCTGACGGAAGCGGCACGGACGATGTTCGAGGTCGAGATGGCGGGGCGGGTCCTATCCTTCGACGGCGAAGCCGCCTCGGCCTACCCGGAGATCGTCGTCGGACGGCGCAAGGCCGGCCAGCCGATCAGCCAGATCGACGGACAGATCGCGGCAATCGTGCGGTCGCGCGGAGCGCGCCTCGCGACGCGCAACGCCCGGGACTTCACCGGATGCGGGATCACCGTCATCGATCCCTGGGCGTCCGCCTGACGGACGCGTCTCGACGGCGCGGGGCGACCCGGCGCCGGCCGAGCGCGTCGGCGCAGCCGGGAATGC
>NZ_VRUV01000347.1:0-4895 GCF_008039455.1 Methylobacterium sp. WL116 | reverse complement strand
CCGACGCCCGCGCCGCAGCCGCCGGGCCAGCGGGTCGGCTACTGCGTCGTCGGCCTCGGGCGCCTCAGCCTCGACGAGATTCTCCCGGCGCTCGGAGAGGCCAAGCGCTCGCGGCTCGTGGCGCTCATGTCGGGCACGCCGGACAAGGCCAAGCTCGTGGCCAAGCAGTACGGCGTCGCCGAGAGCGCGGTCTACGGCTACGGCGACTGGGACAAGCTCAAGGCCAATCCCGAGATCCAGGCGGTCTACATCGTCACCCCGAACGCGGTGCACCGCGACGACGTCGTCGCCGCGGCGGGGGCCGGCAAGCACGTGCTGTGCGAGAAGCCGATGGCGGCCTCCTCCGCGGAAGCCCGCGCGATGATCGCGGCGTGCGAGCAGGCCAAGGTCAAGCTGATGATCGCCTATCGCTGCCAGTACGAGCCCTACAACCGCGAGGTCGTGCGCCTCGTCCGCTCGGGCGAGTTCGGCAAGCCGCGGATGATCCAGGCCTTCAACGGCCAGACCTCGGGCCTGCCGGAGCAGTGGCGCCTGAAGAAGGCGCTGTCCGGCGGCGGGGCGTTGCCGGATATCGGGCTCTACTGCCTCAACGGCGTGCGGGCGCTGCTGGGCGAGGAGCCCGACCTGATCCAGGCGCACACCTATTCGCCGCCCGACGACCCGAAGTTCCGCGAGGTCGAGGAGAGCGTGAGCTTCACCCTGCGCTTCCCCTCCGGCGTGCTGGCGCAGTGCATGACCAGCTACGGCGTCCACGAATCGCGCCGCCTGACGGTGCATACCGGCGGCGCCGACATCGATCTGCAGAACGCCTTCGCCTATGTCGGCCAGCGCCTCGTCATCACCCATCGCGACGGCAAGGCGGTGTCGCAGGACACCAAGGTGCTCGGCGCGAAGAACCAGTTCGCCCTGGAGATGGATCACTTCTCGCGCTGCATCCAGGAGAACCGCCGGCCGCGCACCCCCGGCGAGGAGGGCCTGCAGGACCAGGTGCTGATGGAGGCGATCTACGAGGCGGCCCGCACCGGCGCGCCGGTGCCGATCGCGCCGATCCCGGGCGCCGGCCTCGACGCCACCCGCGGCCCCGAGCTGGACGAGGCGGGTTGACGCGGCGGCCGCCGGAGCGTCGCGGGCCCTGGATGGGAGGGGCCGCGGCCCTATCGTAGAACACATCATGCTCGACACCGATCCGAGCGGCTTCGTCCGCGACGCGCGCCACCTGCGGCTCGACACGTTCGTGCGCCTGCGCTGGCTCGCGATTACCGGGCAGAGCGCCGCCGTGGTCGGGGCGCAGTTTGGGCTCGGGCTCGGGCTGCCGTTCGGCTGGTGCTTCCTGGCGATCGCCGCCTCGTCGTGGCTCAACCTCGGCCTGCGCATCCGCTTCCCGGCGAGCTACCGGCTGAGCGCCGATTCGGCGGCGCTGCTGCTGGCCTTCGACATCGTGCAGCTCGCCGTGCTGCTGTTCCTCACCGGCGGGTTGCAGAACCCGTTCTCGCTGCTGTTCCTCGCCCCGGTGCTGATCTCGGCGACCGCGCTGCCGCCGGAGCGGACGCTGGCGCTCGGCCTGCTGGCGATCGGGCTGGCGACGCTGCTGGCCCTCGTCCACCGCCCGCTGCCGTGGTTCGCCGACGGCCGGATCGAGCTGCCGTTCCTCTACGTCTCCGGGGTGTGGACGGCGATCCTGCTCGGCACGGCCTTCACCGGCGTCTACGCCTGGCGGGTCTCGGAGGAGACGCGACAGCTCGCCCAGGCGCTGGCCGCGACGGAGCTGGTGCTCGCCCGCGAGCAGCACCTGTCGCAGCTCGACGGGCTGGCGGCGGCGGCGGCGCACGAGCTCGGCACGCCGCTCGGCACGATCATGGTGGTGACCAAGGAGCTGGTGCGCCAGCTCGGTCCCGACGCACCGCCGGCCGTCGCCGAGGACCTGCAATTGCTGCGCGAGCAGGTCGACCGCTGCCGCGGCATCCTCTCGAAGCTCACCTCGCTCGACGGCGACGGGGCCGGCTTCCTCGAGACCTTGAGCTTCAGCCATCTCATCGAGGAGCTGGTGGCGCCGCACCGCGCAATGGGCATCGCCCTCGACATATCGAGCGCGGGCGACGCCCCGGAGCCGGATTGCCGCCGCAACGCCGGCGTGATGTTCGGGCTCGGCAACATCCTCGACAACGCGGTCGACTTCGCCGACGCCCGGGTGGTGATCGAGGGGCGCTGGACCCTGGACCGGGTCACCCTGGAGATCCGCGACGACGGCCCCGGCTTCTCCGCCGAGGTTCTGCTTCGGGCGGGCGAACCCTACGTCACCACCCGCAGCCCGGACCGCACGGCGGGCCAGAACCAGGGCGGCACGGTCGGCGCCGGCCTCGGCCTCGGGCTGTTCATCGCCAAGACGCTGATCGAGCGCTCGGGCGCGCAGATCACCCTGGCCAACGCCTCGAAGCCGGGAACGCACGGGGCGCAGGTCCGGATCTCCTGGGCGCGCCACATCTTCGAGCGGGGTGCGGCGCTCCGTCATGCCCCCGAATTCGGTACCCGGCCACCCCTGCCCGCGGGCGATGTCGCGCCTATATAGACTTTCAACGAATACAACGAAATGTTTGAGGAGCTTCTCATGCTGACGCAATCGAGCTCGTCGGGCGCCCCGGATGCTGTGGCGCTCAACGACGCCGACCCGCTCGCCGCGTTTTCCGACCGCAGCCTTCTGATCGTCGACGACGACAAGCCGTTCTCGACCCGCCTCGCCCGTGCGATGGAAGCGCGCGGCTATCACGTCCAGGTCGCCGAGAGCGTGGCCGAGGGCGTCTCCGTGGTCGAGGCGCGGGCCCCCGCCTTCGCGGTGATCGACATGCGGCTCGGCGACGGCAACGGGCTCGACGTGATCGCCCGCCTGAAGGAGCGCCGGCCCGAGGCCCGCGGCGTGATCCTCACCGGCTACGGCAACATCGCCACCGCCGTCACCGCCGTGAAGCTCGGCGCGTTCGACTACCTCGCCAAGCCGGCCGATGCCGACGAGATCCACGGGACGCTGATGGCGCAGCCCGGCGAGCGGGCCGACCCGCCCGAGAACCCGATGTCGGCCGACCGGGTGCGCTGGGAGCACATCCAGCGGGTCTACGAGCTGTGCGGACGGAACGTCAGCGAGACCGCGCGGCGGCTGAATATGCACCGCCGCACCCTCCAGCGCATCCTCGCCAAGCGGGCGCCGCGCTGAGGCGGGGGGCCTCCCGGCCCTCCGCTTATCGGTTGCACAGGATGCGACAATCGGGGTACTGCCGCCTTTGCAAGCGGGACGCACATCCGTGCCGCCGGAGGAAGGGGTCCTCGTGAACACCCGCAACCTGATCACGATCCTCAGCATGATGGTGCTGGTGGGAACGGAAGTCTTCGCGGCGGCGATCGCCGCGGGCTGGGCAATCGCCGGCCTGTTCGAGCTCGGCGACACCGTCGGCCACGTGCTGATGGGGCTGTTCAGCGTGGGCGCGGCTTGGATCATGCTCCAGCTCTGGCAGCGCGCGACCAGCATCGAGCCCCTGCGCACGGCACCTCGGGCCGCGCGCCGGTGATGCCTGGTCTCGGCACGTCCCGTGTCGATTCCCGCGCCCGGCTCGGCCGCCCCGACGTTCGTCACCGCCTTCTTCCGATCCAGACCCTGCTGAGTGGCCCATCATGAAAGCCCGCATCGTCGTCACCCTGAAGACCGGCGTCCTCGATCCGCAGGGCAAGGCGATCGAGGCCGCGCTCAAGTCCTTCGGCATCGCGTCGATCGAGGGCGTGCGCCAGGGCAAGGTGTTCGACATCGAGGTCGCGGCCGCGGACCGGGCCGGCGCCGAGGCGACGCTGAAGACCGCCTGCGAGAAGCTCCTGGCCAACACCGTGGTCGAGAACTACGCGATCGAGATCGCGTGATGCGCGCCGCGATCGTCGTCTTCCCCGGCTCGAACCGCGACGCCGACGTCGCCCGCGCGCTTCGGCTTGCCGGGGCCGAGGTCGCGACCATGTGGCACGCCGACACCGCGCTTCCCGCCGGCACCGACCTCGCCGTCCTGCCCGGCGGCTTCTCCTACGGCGACTACCTGCGCTGCGGCGCCATCGCCGGCCGCGCCGCCGCGATGGATGCGGTCCGCGCGCACGCCGCCCGCGGCGGGCTGGTGCTCGGCATCTGCAACGGCTTCCAGATCCTGTGCGAATCCGGCCTGCTGCCGGGCGTGCTGATGCGCAACGTCGACCGCCGCTTCATCTGCCACCGGCAGATGCTGCGCGTCGAGCGCACCGACACGCGCTTCGCCGGCGCCTACGCGAAGGGCGAGGTCATCGACGTCTGCGTCGCGCACGGCGAGGGCAACTACTTCGCCGACCCCGAGACGCTGGCCCGGATCGAGGGCGAGGGCCGGGTCGCGTTCCGGTACTGCGACGCTGACGGGCAGGTGACGATTGCCGCCAACCGCAACGGCTCGCTCAACGCCATCGCCGGGATCTACTCGGAGGGCGGCAACGTCCTCGGGATGATGCCGCACCCTGAGAACTTCGTCGAAGGCTTGGTCGGCGGCACCGACGGGCGTGGTCTCTTCACCAGCCTCGCCGCCTGAGCGGCCGCCGATACTGATGTCGGCCCGGTCGAACCAGGCGATGATTTGAGGAACGCCGGATCGTTAACCGCGCGTTAACTTTTTCGATTGAATGTCGGGGCATTCCAGATGTCTGGATGTCGAGTAAGACCTCCGTCCCGCTCTGTTTGATGCCTCCCTGAGACTTCAAAGCCGCCCGTCAGGGGCGGCTTTTTTTGTTCCGCATCGGAACTACGTCCCTCTCCCCTGGAGCGGGGGAGGGTGGGCCTCGCGTCAGCGAGGGTCGGGAGAGGGGAGCCCCGGTTCCGAACGGCGCGCTGCCCCCCTCTCCCGACC
>NZ_VRUV01000346.1:0-4896 GCF_008039455.1 Methylobacterium sp. WL116 | reverse complement strand
CCTCGACCAGCTGCTCTCGCACCGGGACGAGATCAACGAGCGGCTGCTCAGGGTGATGGACGCCGCCGCCTCGCCCTGGGGGGTGAAGATGACCCGCATCGAGATCAAGGACATCGTGCCGCCGGCGCCGCCCGCCGCCAACGCGATCAGCGGCAAGGCCGAGGTCATCGACACCGCGACCGTGCGCGTCGCCGGCAAGCTGATGCACCTGTTCGGCGTCGAGTGGGTGCGCGGCGGGCAGGCGGACGAGCTCACCAAGTACCTCGCCGGCCGGCCGATCACCTGCACGCCGGTGCCCGGCAGCGAGAACGTCTCCTGCACCGTCGAGGGCCGCGACCTTTCCGAGGTGGTCCTGTTCAACGGCGGCGGCCGCGCCTCGCCCGAGGCCTCCCCCGAGCTCGTCGCCGCCGAGGACCACGCCCGCACCGAGCGCATCGGGGTGTGGAAGCGCTAGAGCAGCGTCGCGCGAGGTGGACGCCGGCTCGCGTGAAGGCAACGCCATCCCACGAGGCGAGGAAGCGTGTTTCCGCGATCCGGTGATCGCGCAAAACACGCTCCAAGCCGCACGGGACGGACGCGTCGCCCGGACCCGCGCCAGCCGGGCGATGTGGGGAGGCGCCGCCCCTGCGAGGACGAGCGGCGCCCGTTCGCGCCGTCGCCCCCGGCTGCGCTAGGATACCGGCGCGCCGCGTCGGCGCCTTGCGGGGATGGCGATGAGTCTCTCGATCGGCCTGAGCACCTTCGCGGTCGTGGCGGCGATCCTCGTGGTCGTGACGCTGGCGGCCGGCATCAACATCGTGCCGCAGGGCTACGTCTTCACCGTCGAGCGCTTCGGCCGCTACGCCCGCACCCTCGAATCCGGGCTCGGGCTGATCACCCCGTTCGTCGAGCGCATCGGGCGCCGCGTCAACGTGATGGAGCAGGTGATCGAGGTGCCGAGCCAGGAGGCCTTCACCCGCGACAATGCCGGCGTCACCATCGACGCGGTGGTGTTCTACCAGGTGCTCGACGCCGCCCGCGCTTCCTACGAGATCTCCAACCTCGACGTGGCGACGCGCACCCTGACGATGACCAACATCCGCACCGTGGTCGGCTCGATGGACCTCGACCAGCTGCTCTCGCACCGGGACGAGATCAACGAGCGGCTGCTCAGGGTGATGGACGCCGCCGCCTCGCCCTGGGGGGTGAAGATGACCCGCATCGAGATCAAGGACATCGTGCCGCCGGCGGACCTGGCCGGCGCCATGGCCCGGCAGATGAAGGCCGAGCGCGAGAAGCGCGCCTCGGTGCTGGAGGCGGAAGGCCACCGCCAGGCCGACATCCTGCGCGCCGAGGGGCGCAAGCAGTCGGCGATCCTGGAGGCGGAAGGCCGCAAGGAGGCCGCCTTCCGCGACGCCGAGGCCCGCGAGCGCTCGGCCGAGGCCGAGGCGAAGGCCACGGGCATGATCAGCGCCGCGATCACCGCGGGCGACATCGCCGCGGCGAACTTCCTGGTGGCCGAGAAGTACGTTGAGGCGGTGCGCGCCATCGCCACCGCCCCGAACCAGCGCGTGGTGGTGGTGCCGATCGAGGCGGCGGCGCTCGCCGGGACGCTGGGCGGCATCGCCGAGATCACGAAGTCGGTGTTCGGGGAGGGCGCGGCGCCCGCGCGCCCACGCTCCGGTGCGCCGCCCAGCGTCGGGGTGCCGCGGACGTGAGCTTCTCCAGCGCCTGGTCTCGAATCTTGGCGAACGCCTTCGCGGATCTGGGTCCGGCTTGGGCCTGGATCCTCGCCGGCCTGGCGCTGGCCGGGCTCGAGCTGGTGGCGCCCGGCATCTTCCTGATCTGGCTCGGGCTCGCGGGGCTCGCCACCGGCCTCGTCGCGGCGCTCGTGCCCCTGCCGTGGCAGGCGCAGCTGCTGCTGTTTTCCGGGCTCGCCGTCGCCGCGGTGCTCATCGCCCGCCGCCTCGGCCGCGACCACGTCCCGACCCTCAACCGCGCCGACCGCGGCCTCGTCGGTCGCGAAGGCCTGCTCGCCGAGCCGATCCAGGACGGCGCCGGCCGCATCCGCTTCGACGACACCCTCTGGCGCGTCACCGGCCCGGACCTCCCCGCCGGCGCGCGGGTGCGGGTGACCGGCATCGACGGGACGGTGCTGGTGGTGACGGGAGCGTGAGGCGGCTGCGGCTCGGGCTGGCCGCATCGTTCGCCGCTCCGCCCCGTCATCCCGGGGCCGCGCAGCGGAGCCCGGGATCCAGTGCCGCAGGTCGATCTCCAGTCCGCACCCTCGGCGTCTCCGGATTCCGGGCTCGCCTGCGGCGCCCCGGAATGACGGGGGTGGCGCCCCCTCACCCGAACGCGCCGACCTCGTGCTGGATCATCCCCGAGATCTCGCGCACCTGGGTGAACATCTTGGCGATCGGCTGGAACAGGCCGGAATGCTCGGCCTCGTAGGTGCCGACGTCGCGCGGGCCGGCCGGCTCGCCGAAGTTGAGGCCGAGCGTCGGGTCGGGGGTGACGGGGAAGATCTCGTCGAGGAGCTTCAGGCAGCCGTCGATGTCGAGGCGCAGGAAGCGCTCCAGCAGCTGCTCGCGGCTGACGCCGGCCTGGGGCCGGAAGCCGGGGATGTGGACGGCGGTGAACCAGATCCGGTGGATCAGCGCGAGGCGGATCGCGTGGAGCAGGGTGAGGCGCACCGACATCTTCCTCAAGTCGGGGGCGGCGGCCTGCAGGCTCAGCGCGTCGGTGGTCAGCCGCCCGAACAGGCGGCGCAGGTTCGGCGCGAGGTCGAGGCGGTCGAGGACGCCGGCGATGACGATCAGCTCCTCGCGCCGGCCGTCCTTCTGGGTGCGGCGGGCGCGCTCGAGCCACACCGCGGGGTCCAGCGTGTCGATGTAGGCGCGCAGCACGTCGAGGTCGCCGACCGAGGCCGCGTGCTGGACCAGGCGGAAGGCGCGGGAGAACCGCACCGAGTCGCGGCGCATGTCGCGGAACAGGTCGGGCGCGCGCCCCGCCGCGCGGCCGAGCCCGTGCAGGGAGTTGGCGAGGTAGCCGAGCTGCTGCAGGATCGCGTTGTTGGGGATCGCCCGCATCTGGCGCGGATGGGTGATCAGCGCCGGCCCGCCCGAATCCGACTGCCGCGCCACCGGGCGCGAGCCGGTGCGGTCGATCAGCCCCGGGCCGAAGGTGCCGAGCAGGGCGGCGTAGCCGGGATCGTCGACCAGCGCCTCCATGTCCTGGCGCACGACGGTGAAGAACTCGAGGGCGAAGTCGGTCTTGGCGTAGACGGGATCGTCGGCGGCGTCCGCGCCCTCGGCCGCGTCGGAGAGGGCGTAGTCGGGGAAGGCGTCGTCCTCGGCCACGTCGAGGGCGTAGACGTGCTCGGCCACCCGCGCGATCGAGGCCTCGGCGATCGCCTGCGAGCCGAACAGCAGGTAGCCGTCGGTGCCC
Organism: Methylobacterium sp. WL116; assembly: GCF_008039455.1. Taxonomy (NCBI): domain Bacteria; kingdom Pseudomonadati; phylum Pseudomonadota; class Alphaproteobacteria; order Hyphomicrobiales; family Methylobacteriaceae; genus Methylobacterium; species Methylobacterium sp. WL116. The sequence continues at coordinate 1,467 of NZ_VRUV01000346.1, read as the reverse complement.
TGGAAGCTCGATTCGAGGCGGACCTTGATCCCGGCCTTCTGGTTGCGCGCGCGCGCATCCTCGGGGGCGAGGTAGGCGAGGCGGTCGCGCAGGGAGGTCGGGTGGGCGCCGCGGCCGATCGATTCGCCGTGGGTGTCGAAGATCGCCAGCTCGACGTCGGCGAGCCCGTTCGAGACCAGCATCTCGGTGATGCGCAGGCGCAGCCGCTCGATCCAGAAGGTGGCGGCGAGCTGGCCGACGTAGCGCCCGGAATCGGAATAGCCGAACTGCACGGTGAGGCGGCCGATGCGCTTGAGGTAGCGCCGCCAGTGCGGGTTGCGCAGCGCATCGTCGAGCACCCGGATGCCCTGCTCCAGGGCGCTCGCGGTCTCGAACAGCGGCGTGATCTCGAGCTTGTCGGCGATGCCGTAATGGCGCGCGAGCCAGAGCGCGGCCAGCAGCGTGTAGCCGGTCTCGGTCTCGGCGATGAGGAAGCGCACCGGGTGCGTGCCGTCGACGTGCTTGAGGATCTGCGCGATCGTCATCATCAGCCGGGCGGCGGAGGCGCGCTCGGCGGCGAGCGCACCGAAATCCACCGCCACCGGCTGCACGTCGTTGAGCAGCGTGTGGATCGCCGAGAGGTGCGAGCGGCGCTGGGCGGCGTCGGCCGGCTCGCCTTCGAGGTCGATGACCCGGCGGACCGCGTTGTGGATCTGGCTGGCGTTGAGCCGGAAATGCGGCAGCGCGTTCGAGAGCCCGTGCGTGGCGATGCCCGAGCGCAGGACCGCGATCCTGCGCCGGTCGGCGTCCGTCTCGGCCGCGGTGACGGCGCCGGCGAGCCCGGCCAGCACGGGGTTGCGGAACGGATCCTCGCTCGCCTGCTCGCGCGAGGCCTCGATCAGCCCGACGAGATGGCCTTCGAGCTCCTCCGGGTCGCGATGGGCGTGCGTTCGCATCGGTCAGGCTCCGGCAGGACGGGGGCAGGCGGCTTTTGGCGGGGACGCCCGGCGCGTGCAAGGCGCCGGCGGCCCGTGGCCGGAGAGGCAAGGACCGTTCCGCTCCGGCCAAGGTCTCGCCGCGGATCCCGGCCGCGTGCGGTCGCAGGCGTGCCCCGGGGTGCATGCGGCCTCCGCTTGCGCTAACGCTGCGGGGCAATGGAAACGCTCCTGATCCTGGCGGCCGTCGCGGCCTGCGCGGTGGCCGGCACGGTGGTGCTCCGGCTGCTCGCGCGCGGCCGGCGCGAACCGCTGCGCCTCGACAGCGAGCACGACGCCGCCGACGAGGCGCTGCTGCTGGCCGAGATCGGCCCGACCGCGAGCCCGATCGACCGCTCCGGCGCGGTGCTCGACCTCGAGCCGATCCGGGCGGAGAGCCGGGAGGCGCCGCGCCTGGCCCGGCCCGATCGCACGGAGGGCGACCCGCGATGAGGACCTTTCTGCTCGCGCTGCTGGCCGCCGGGCTCGCCGCGGCGCCGGCCCAGGCGCAAGT
>NZ_VRUV01000345.1:0-4901 GCF_008039455.1 Methylobacterium sp. WL116 | reverse complement strand
GCCCGCCGCCCGCTCGCCCACCGCCCTGGCGCTTCGGCGCGGTCTCCGCCACGGCGGCTTTGTGATCGGTGCCGGCATCCTCGGGACCATCCTGCTCTGCGCGCTCGCCGCCCCGCTGATCGCGCCCCACGATCCCTACGCCCAGGACGTCTCGCGGCGCCTGATCCCGCCGATCTGGCAGACGAAGGGCACGTGGGACCACGTGCTCGGCACCGACAAGCTCGGGCGCGACTACCTCAGCCGCCTGATCTACGGCAGCCAGATCTCCCTGCTGATCGGGATCGCGGCGGCCGCCATCTCGGGCGTGATCGGCACGACGCTCGGCATCTGCGCCGGCTATTTCGGCGGCCGGGTCGACGCGGTGGTGAGCTACGTCGTGACCACGCGGCTGGCCATGCCGGTGGTGCTGGTCGCGCTTGCCATGGCCTCCCTCGTCGGCGGCTCGCTGAAGGTGGTGGTGCTGGTGCTCGGCTTCCTGCTCTGGGACCGTTTCGCCGTGGTCACCCGCGCGGCGACCCGGCAGATCCGCGACCAGGATTTCATCGCCGCGGCCCGCGCCACGGGCTTCTCCCCGGCCCGCATCCTGTTCCAGGAGGTGCTGCCGAACATCCTCAACGCGCTCATCGTGGTGGCGACCCTGGAGATGGCGCACGCCATCCTGCTCGAGGCCGCCCTGTCCTTCCTCGGCCTCGGCGTGCAGCCGCCGCTGCCGTCCTGGGGCCTGATGATCGCCGAGGGGAAGCCGTACATGTTCTTCCAGCCCTGGGTGATCACCATCCCGGGCGTCGCGCTCCTGGTCCTCGTCCTGGCGATCAACCTGCTCGGCGACGGCATCCGCGACGTCACCGCCCCCGAGGGGCGGCGCTGAGCCCCCCTTGCCCCGCAAAAAACCCCACCGCACCGAGATCGAGTGAGCCCATGTCCCGACACGACGCGATCGCGCGCGCCGCGCGCCACTACGACGAGGGCGGCTTCCTCAGCGTGCTGCAGGACGCCGTCGCCCGCCCGACCGAGAGCCAGACCTCGGGGCAGCTGCCGAAGCTGAAGGCTTACCTCACCGACTTCCTGGTGCCGCGGATCGCGCCGCTCGGCTTCACCAGCCGCATCCTCGACAACCCGGACGGCGTCCACGGCCCGTTCCTCATCGCCGAGCGCCACGAGGGCGACGGGCTGCCCACGGTGCTGATCTACGGCCACGGCGACACCGTGCGGGGCTATCCCGAGCAGTGGCGCGACGGCCTCGACCCCTGGACCGTGACCATCGAGGGCGAGCGCTGGTACGGCCGCGGCACCGCCGACAACAAGGGCCAGCACATCCTCAACCTCGGCGCGCTGGCGGCGGTGATGGCGGCGCGCGACGGGCGCCTCGGCTTCAACACCAAGCTGCTGATCGAGATGGGCGAGGAAGCCGGCTCGCCGGGCCTGCGCGACCTCTGCCGCGCCGAGGCCGCGGCGCTCAAGGCCGACGTGCTCATCGCCTCGGACGGGCCCCGCGTCAGCGCCGAGCGGCCGACGGTCTTCCTGGGCTCGCGCGGCGGTTACACCTTCGAGATGGTGCTGGACCTGCGTGAGGGCAGCCACCATTCCGGTAACTGGGGCGGCCTGCTGCGCAACCCCGGCACGGTGCTGGCCAACGCCATCGCGACCCTCGTCGACGGACGCGGCAAAATCCTTCTCGACGCCCTTCGGCCACCGGGGCTCCCCGTCAACGTGCGGGCGGCGCTGGCCGACATCACTGTGGGCACCGATCCGACCGCGCCGAAGATCGACGCGGATTGGGGTGAGCCGGGACTGACCGCGGCCGAGCGCGTGTTCGGCTGGAACACCCTCGAGGTGCTGGCCTTCAAGACCGGCGACCCGGACGGACCGCTCAACGCCGTGCCGCCCACTGCCAAGGCCACGCTGCAGCTTCGCTTCGTCGTCGGCACCGACTGGGAAGGCATCCTGCCCGCTCTGCGCGCTCATCTCGACGCCCACGGCTACCCGATGGTCGAGGTCCGTGCCGCGCGCACGGAGGTGTTCCGCGCCACCCGGCTCCCCGTCGAGGACCCGTGGGTCGACTGGGCGCTGGCCTCGATCGCCGAGAGCACGGGCAAGCGGCCGGCCCTGCTGCCGAACCTCGGCGGCTCGCTGCCCAACGACGCCTTTTCCGAGATCCTCGGCCTGCCGACCCTGTGGGTGCCGCATTCCTACCCGGCCTGCCTCCAGCACGGCCCCGACGAGCACTTGCTCGGGCCGCCCTCGCGAGAGGCCCTGATGCTGATGGCGGGCCTTTACTGGGACCTCGCCGCGACCGGGCCGGCGGTGCTCGCCCGGCGCGAAGCCCTCAAGGGAGCCTGAGCATGAGCGAGCCCGTCGTCCGTATCCGGAATCTCACCCTGGCGCTGCCGAAGGGCTCGGACCGTCCCCACGCGGTCGAGGACCTCTCCCTCGACCTGATGCCGGGCAAGATCCTCTGCGTCGTCGGCGAGTCGGGCTCGGGCAAGTCGATGAGCGCCTACGCGCTCACCGGCCTCCTGCCCCGCGCGCTGAAGCCGGTCGGCGGGGAGATCCTGTTCGAGGGGCGAGACCTGCTCACCCTGGACGAGCGCGGCTGGCGCAGCCTTCGCGGTCGCCGCATCGCCATGGTGTTTCAGGAACCGATGACGGCCCTCAACCCGGTCATGCGCATCGGCGACCAGATCGCCGAGATGTTCGAGGCGCACGCCCTCCTGACGCCGGCCGAGCGCAGGGCCCGGGCCGTCGCGCTCGCCACCGAGGTCGGCCTGCCCGATCCGGGGCAGATCGTGCGCGCCTACCCGCACCAGCTCTCCGGCGGCCAGCGCCAGCGCGCGATGATCGCCATGGCGCTCGCCCTCGAGCCCTCGATCCTCGTCGCCGACGAGCCGACCACGGCGCTCGACGTCACCACCCAGGCCCAGATCCTCCAGCTGATCCGCGACCTGCAGCGGCGGCGCGGCATGAGCGTCCTGTTCATCACCCACGATTTCGGCGTGGTGGCGGACATCGCCGACCATGTCGCCGTGCTCCAGCGCGGGCGACTGGTGGAGCAGGGCAGCGCCGAGACCGTCCTTCAGCATCCGCAGCACCCCTACACCCAGGCCCTGCTCGCGGCGGTGCCGAGCCTGGTGCCGCCGGCGCGCGCCTCCCGCGAGGCCGAGCCCCTCGCCCTCTCGGCCATCGGGCTGACCAAGACCTACGCCACGCGCGCCGGCCTGTTCGGCAAGCCGCGCGTGGTCGCGGCGGTCAAGGAGGTGGCCTTCGACGTCCGCCGCGGGGAGACCCTCGGCCTCGTCGGCGAATCCGGCTCCGGAAAGTCCACCACCGCGCGCCTCGCGATCCGGCTGATCGAGCCGGACCGGGGCACGGTGCGCCTCGGCAGCCTCGACTACACGGCGTTGGCGCCGCGCTCGCTGCGTGACGAGCGCCGGCGCATCCAGATGATCTTCCAGGACCCGTTCGCATCCCTGAACCCACGCCGCACCGTCGAGCAGATCATCACGGCAGGCCCGATCGCGCACGGCACGCCCCGGCGGGAGGCCCGCGCCCGGGCTCGCGAGCTCCTCGACCTCGTCGGCCTCTCGGCGAGCGCGGCCGAGCGTTACCCCAACGCCTTCTCCGGCGGCCAGCGCCAGCGCATCGGCATCGCCCGGGCGCTCGCCATGGAGCCCGACGTGCTCGTGGCCGACGAGGCGGTTTCGGCCCTCGACGTCTCGGTCCAGGCGCAGGTGCTCGACCTGCTGGAAGACCTCAAGCAGCGCCTGAACCTCGCGATGCTGTTCATCACCCACGACCTGCGCGTTGCCGCCAAGATCTGCGACCGCATCGCCGTGATGCATCGCGGTGCCATCGTGGAGATGCGGCCCACGGCCGACCTCTTCCAGCAGCCGGATCACGCCTACACCCGCTCGCTCCTCGCGGCGGTGCCGGGCCTGCAGCCTACCCGGCCCTGATAGCACGACGGTCTGCGAGACGGCCGAAGCTCCCAGACGACAGACTGACGGATGCTTTCGGTAAGCGCTAGCGGTGGTCCCGACGCCTGGGTCGGAGGCGGAACGTCCGCTTCGAAGCGAAGGACTCAGGTTGGCTGCCCACCCTATGCAGCGCCCTGTAACGTCCGCTTCCGGCCAGCTTGGTGCACGATGTCCTACGGCCGGAGTGGGCGGTTCCCAGTCGGTCCGCTCGCGGGCGGGAACTGGCCGAAGCGGACATCGCCACCGCGCCCGCTTACAACCCTTCTCAGACGCTCGGAAGGTCCGCTTTGTAGCAGCCTGATCGACGGCGATTTTAGGCCGGGTCGGATGGATTTCTGCCGTTCCGCTTCCGGGTGGGAGTTGGCGGCAGACGCTGTCGTGCGGCGGTCGGCTTGGCGCTCTCGATAGGGCGCCGGGGCGCTGATGTCTCAGGGGCGCAGAAGTCGACTGATGGAACGCAGCCAACTTGAAGTATGCAAGGGACGGGGTGGAAGAGCCCTATACGCTCGAAAGGGCAAATTCTACAAGGGCCCTTACCATACTTCGGGTGTTTCCGGGCGGTTTCTAGATTGTAAAAAATATCCCGCATATGCGACAAATAGGCAGTTTGATCGAGAAATTAATCTATAATTTACGGCAGAATTACAATTCAAGTCGAAGAGGTCGTAGACCCTCCGGTTGGGAGTCTGTTGGTGCGCTTGTTCGATAGCTCTTTCCGTGCGCTGTTCGAGGCCATCGACCGCTCGCGCGCCCGCATCGCGTTCGCCCCCGATGGCACGATCCTCGATGCCAATGCGAATTTCCTCGGCCTCGTTGGCTACACGCTGGCGGAACTGAAGGGCCAGAACCACCGCAAGCTCGTCACGCCGGCAGAGCGCGACGCGCCGGCCTATCACGCGTTCTGGGACGCATTGCGCAAAGGGGAGT
>NZ_VRUV01000344.1:0-4925 GCF_008039455.1 Methylobacterium sp. WL116 | reverse complement strand
CACCGGGACGGGCCGCGGCGCGGGCTGCGGCCGCAGCAGGTCGGCGAGCGCGACGAACCCGTCGGCCTGCGGCGCCTGCCCGGCGCGGAAGCCGAAGCCGAGAGCGAAGGCCTGGCTCAGGCCGGCGTCGCGCGCGATGCCGAACGCGTCGAGCGCGGTCAGGAACGCCTCGCGGAACAGGCTCGGCCGGCACCAGCTCTTCTCGGCCATCTGCAGCGGCCAGTCCCACAGGCCCTCGGCGCGGCGGGCGGCGAGCACGTCGCGACCGATGAAGTAGCCGGTCGTGCGGTGTTCCAGGCCCTCGCCCGACAGGGTCCAGTCGGCGTTGCGGAACAGGACGGCCTTTGCGCAAGAGGCGATAGTTGCGTCGATCATCGGGATCCTCGCCACCTTCGCGGAAGAGGCGCGACGATCGCGCGCCTGTTCCACGTGGAACATACGAGGAACAGTGATCCGCAACGGAACGGGCGTCAAGCGCGATGTTCTCGATGCGTTCATATTTTCCCGGCGCGACGGCGCTCCGGGTCAGCGTGCCTGGAACAGCGGGTGCTCGACGCGGTCGCCGGCCTTGATCCCGAGCTTGGCGGCGATGCCGGCATTCAGCTCCAGCACCGAGAGCACCGGCTCCGGCGATGCGATGATGGCGGTCGACAGCGGCTCGGTGTCGGCAGCGACCCGGGCGATGGTGCCGTCGGCGCGGATGAACAGCATGTCGAGCGGCAGGTAGGTGTTCTTCATCCACATCGCGACCGGCTCGGACCGCTCGAAGTCGAACAGCATGCCGTGGTTCGGCGCCATCGTGCGGCGGAACATCAGCCCGCGGGTGCGGCCGGCATCGTCGCGCATCACCTCGACGTCGAAACGGTGGGTGCCGTCCTTGGAGCGGATGCTCAGCGGCTCGGTCTGGCTCCTGGCCTGTCGCGCCTCCTGGGCCGAGGCGGGAGCGAGCGCCGACGGAAGGGCGGCCATGCCGAGGAGGCCGAGGGCCAGGCCGCCGGCGAGCAGGTTTCGGACGCGAGACAAGCGCAACACCATCAATGCGAGGACGGAACGGCTCCGTCGGGCAGCCGGACCTCGGCGGCCATCACGCCCTTGGAGCCGTCGCCGTATCGCACGAGCACCGTCTCGCCGGGCTTCAATTCGGCGATACCGTAGCGTCGCAGGGTTTCCATGTGCACGAAGATGTCCGGCGTGCCGTCGCCCCGCGTCAGGAAGCCGAAGCCGCGCAGGCGGTTGAACCACTTCACCACGGCGGTCTCGAGCCCGCTCGTCGGCGTCACGCTGACATGGGTGCGCGGCAGCGGCAGCTCGGACGGGTGCGTGGCGGAGGATTGGTCGAGCGACAGGACCCGGAAGGCCTGCCAGCCGCGGGCGCGCTCGGTCGCCTCGACCACGATGCGGGCGCCCTCGCTGGCGTTCTGGTGGCCGTCGCGGCGCAGGCAGGTCACGTGGAGCAGCACGTCGGGCATGCCGTCGTCGGGGACGATGAAGCCGAACCCCTTGGCGACGTCGAACCACTTGATCCGGCCCGACACCTCGACGAGGTCGAGCGGCTCCTCGACGTCGGCCTGCGATGATGCGCCGATGCCCGCGCCGTCCGTTGCCCGTGAGCTCGCCGGCCCTGATCCGAACCCGTCAGACATGTCGATAAGCAACCTACACCGAATCGCGACGCGCGTTTCCCGGCCAGGATTAACGAAGTCTTGAAGCGGCGAAAGCCTCTTTGCCCGGCAGGCCTGGACGGTCCGACGGCAATGGCCGGCCCGATCGGCACGCTCCGCAGCGATCCGTGCCGGTTCGGCGAGCATCGAGCAGGCCCAAGTCCGTGTCCGGACTCACGCTTTTGCGCCGGCCGACCCCATCGGAACGCTCCCGGCGCAAACAACCGAGTTCGGTCACTTTCTCGTGACTGTTGCTGCGGCGCAGCAGGTGGCGGGAGCACCGTCGACGCGCCGTCCGCCGCACGAATCTTCGGAGCCGCCCATGGCCGCGCGCGGCGAATGGTGCTTAGGGGGCCGGCCATGCCACCCGATCCCACATTCGCCCCGACGAACGCGCCGGAAGCGCCTGCCGTCGCGTCCCGCCGGATCCCGGCGATCGATGCGGGGCGTGCCGCCGCGCTCGCCGCGATGGCCGCTTATCACCTGACCTGGGACCTCGGGTACCTCCGCCTCACGCCCGAGAACGTCGCGCTGTCGCCCGCGGGGCGGGTCGCGGCGCACGTCATCGCCGGAACGTTCCTCGTTTTGGTCGGGGTCGGTCTGGTGCTGATGAACGGCCGCGGCGTTCGGCTGCGGCCGACCGCCCTGCGGCTGCTGCGGGTCGGCGGGGCGGCGGCGCTGATCACCCTGGCGACGTTCTACGCCTTCCCGGACAGCTTCATCTTCTTCGGCATCCTGCACTGCATCGCGGTGTCGAGCGTGCTGGCGCTGCCGTTCCTGTTCGTGCCGGCGGTGGTGACGGCGCTGGCCGGCGCCCTGGTCGTGGCGCTGCCGCACCTCGTGGCGCATCCGCTGCTCGATGCGCCTGCGCTGTTCTTCCTCGGCCTCGGCCGGCTGACGCCGCAGACCAACGACTACGTGCCGCTGTTCCCGTGGTTCGGGATCGTGCTGCTCGGGGTCGCCCTCGGCCGGATCGCCCTGCCCTGGTTCGCGCGCTCGCGGGCGGGTCTCTGGCAGCCGCGGAGCCGAGGCGCACGGGCTGCGACCTTCGCCGGTCGCCACAGCCTGGCGATCTACCTCGTGCACCAGCCGCTCCTGCTCGGGGCGCTGACGGGCCTGGTCGCGCTGACCGGGCCGCATCCGCGCGCCAGGCTGGCGAAGTTCCGGGCGGACTACGTCGAGACCTGCACCCGCACCGGGGGCGAGCCGGGCTCGTGCCGGATCGCGGCGCGCTGCACCGCCGACGCCCTGCGCAGGGAGGGCCTGTGGTCGGTGGAGGGCCGCGGCTTCACCGTGCCGGAGCGCATGCGGGCGCAGGGTCTGTCGCAGCGCTGCTACGAGGCCTCCGAGGGCACGGCGCCGCCGCCGTAGCCCCCCGTTCCGGGATGCCTCAGTCCTTGGCGCGCTCGACGTAGGCGCCGTCGGCGGTCATCACCACGATGCGGGTGCCGGCGGCGATGTGCGGCGGTACGGTGGTGCGGACGCCGTTCGACAGGGTGGCCGGCTTGTAGGAGGACGAGGCGGTCTGCCCCTTCATCGCCGGCTCGGTCTCGGCGACCTCGAGCACGACGCGCTGCGGCAGCTCGATCGTCAGCGCCACGCCGTTGTGCTGCGAGACCATCACCGCCATGCCCTCCTGCAGGTAGGGGGCGGCGTCGCCGACCACGTCGGCCGGCACCTGGATCTGCTCGTAGCTCTCCGGGTTCATGAAGTGGAACCCCTCCGAGTCGCTGTAGAGGAAGGTGTGCTCCTTGTCCTCGACGAAGGCGCGCTCGACCTGCTCGGTGGTGCGGTAGCGCTCCGACACCTTCACCCCGTCGGTGATGCGGCGCATGTCGAGCTGCGTCACGGGGGTGCCCTTGCCGGGATGGATGTTCTCCGCGAACAGGATGACGTAGAGCTTGCCGTCCTTATCGACGACGTTGCCCTTGCGGAGGGTAGAAGCGATCACCTTCACGGGGTCAGGTCCTGCGTTGACAAGGCGGGGTTCGCGCGCCTAGCGCGGTGCCCCGCGGGAGAGGCATATCCCTCGAGAGCGATATCGGGCTCCGGCACTATCCTATCCGCGGCCCGGTTGCCAGCCGCGCCAGTATCGGTCCGCCGGGAGCGCGCGTGTTCGAAGCCGGAAACGTCCGATCCGCCGATCGCAGGGCAGCCCGGTGACGGCGGCCCCCTCCCCGTGGTGGGCGCCGCACCGGCACGCCGACCGGCGCCCGCTGCTGATCCTGCGCAACCGCATCGCCCATGCGCTCCGCGGCCACTTCGCGGCCCGCGACTTCGTCGAGGTCGAGGCCGCCTGCCTCCAGGTCTCGCCCGGCAACGAGGCGCATCTCTCCGCCTTCGCCACCGAGGCGATCGGCGGCGACGGGCTTCGCGCGCCGCTCTACCTCCACACCTCGCCGGAATTCGCCTGCAAGAAGCTGCTGGCGGCCGGCGAATCGCGGCTGTTCAGCCTCGGCCACGTCTTCCGCAACCGCGAGCGCGGGTTGCTGCATCATCCCGAATTCACGATGCTGGAATGGTATCGCGCCGGCGAGCCCTACGCCGTGCTGATGGCCGATTGCGCCGACCTGCTACGGCTCGCCGCCGAGACGGCGGCGACGGCGCGGCTGCGCCATCGCGATCGGACCTGCGATCCCTTCGCCGATCCGGAGCGGCTGACGCTGGCCGACGCCTTCGACCGGCATGCCGGCATCGACCTCCTCGCCACCCTGTCGCGGGACGGCGCCACCGACCGCGACGGGCTCGCCGCTGCGGTTGCGCAGGCGGGCCTGCGGGTGGCCGCCGACGACACCTGGGCCGACCTGTTCAGCCGCGTGCTGGTGGCGCGGATCGAGCCGCATCTCGGGCACGGGCGGCCGACGATCCTGTGCGAGTACCCGGTGAGCGAGGCGGCGCTCGCCCGCCCGAGCGCGGACGACCCGCGGGTGTCGGAGCGGTTCGAGCTCTATGCCTGCGGCGTCGAGCTCGCCAACGCCTTCGGCGAGCTGACCGACGCCGCCGAGCAGGGCCGGCGCTTCGCCTGCGAGATGGCGGAGAAGCATCGCGTCTACGGCGAGACCTATCCGATCGACGACGACTTCCTCGACGCCTTGGCGGTGATGCCGGAGGCGTCGGGCTGCGCGCTCGGCTTCGACCGGCTGGTGATGCTCGCGACCGGCGCGCCGCATATCGAGGACGTGATCTGGACCCCCGTCGCGGGCGGAACGCGATGAACCGCCCGCTGCGCAGCCCGGACGAGCTCGCCGCCGCGGGCCTCGTGGC
>NZ_VRUV01000343.1:0-4939 GCF_008039455.1 Methylobacterium sp. WL116 | reverse complement strand
GGCGGCCACAGCGGGCACGAGCTCGGCCACCGTCACCGCCGCCCCGGGAGGCAGCGCACCGAGCGCGGCGCGCAGGGTGAAGCCCATGCCGAGCCCGCCGATCAGCACGTGCGGCGCCCTGCGCGATGCGATCCTGCCGCAGGCCAGGGTCGCCAGCGCCTCCTCCGAGCCGCTGAGCCGGCTGTTCATCAGCTCGTTCTGGCCGAGCATGATCGCGTACTCGGTGCCCCGCCGCCGCAGCCGCAGGGTGCCGCCGTCGCCGGGGATCGAAGCGGTGTCGAGGTTCTCCCAGGGGATCATGCGGCGCTCACGTCCTCTCGTCCGGCAAGCCACGCCGCCATCCCGGCCGCCGCCGCCCGACCGCTGCTGATCGCGCCCTGGAGCAGGTAGCCGCCGGTGGGCGCCTCCCAGTCGAGCATCTCGCCGGCCACGAACAGGCCTGGCCGCTTCCGAACCATGAAGCCCGCGTCGAGCCCGTCGAAGCCGACACCGCCGGCGGTGGAGATCGCACGCTCGATCGGCGCCATCGCGTGCAGGCGCAACGGTGCGGCCTTGATCAGCCCGGCGAGCGCATCCGGGTCGGCCGGCAGCGCGACGCCCGCAGCCTCGCGCAGCACCCCCGCCGCCACCGGCGACAGGCCGGCCCCCTTGCGCAGGCGCGTCGCCATCGATTCGCCGGGCCGCGGGTCGGACAGCCGGTCAGCGAGGGCGCTCGCGCTGAGGTCGGGACGCAGGTCGAGCACCAAGCGCGCGGCGCCCTTGCTTCCCGCGTCCTTCCCGTTCCTGTCCTGGCGCTCGATCATCGCGCGAAGGGCCCGCGACACCGCGTAGATCGCACCGCCCTCGATGCCGTCGACGGTGATCAGCGCCTCCCCCCGCACGATCACGCCGTCGGCGGTCAACCCGATCCGCTTCAGGGGCTGCCCGGCGAAGCGCTCGCGGAAATGGTCCGACCATGCCACCGCGAAGCCCGCATTGGCCGGGCGCAGGGGCGCGACGGCGACGCCGAGATTCGCCAGCATCGTCACCCAGGCTCCGTCCGAGCCGAGGCGGGGCCAGCTCGCGCCGCCGAGCGCCAGCAGCACCGCCTTCGGCCTCGTCCAGCTCTTCCCGTCCGGCGTCTCGAACACCAGCGTGCCGTCCTCGACGGCCACGAGCCGGTGCCGGGTGCGGATGCCGACGCCCGCGCCCTCGAGGCGGCGCAGCCAGGCCCGCAGAAGGGGCGAGGCCTTGAACGCCTTCGGGAACACCCGCCCGCTCGATCCGACGAAGGTCGGCTCCCCCAAGCCATCGCACCAGGCCCGCAACGCATCCGGCGGGAACGCCGCGATCGCCCCGGCCAGGCTGCCGGACGGGTGGTAGCGCCGCAGGAAGTCCGGGACGGGCTCGCTGTGGGTCAGGTTCAGGCCCCCGCGGCCGGCGAGCAGGAATTTCCGGCCGACCGACGGCATCCGGTCGTAGATCGCGACCCGGTGCCCGGCCGCGGCCAGCACCTCGGCCGCCGCCAGCCCTGCGGGGCCGCCGCCGACGACCGCGACCTCGTTCCGGGAGGCGTCGTCCTGCGCCACGTCGTCGTCTCGCATGTCCATCGCAGCGGAAGGCGTCCGATCGTCCCCGCTGTCAAGGCATGCCTGCATGGACCGGCATCGCTCGAGCCCGCCCTTGATTCGCCGCGTTCGGGTCTTTAACTGCCGCTCATCGGCTGCGGGCCCCTCTGGCGGGATGCTCTCTCAAGATGCTTCCGTGATGTCGGAGCCGATGCTTTCCTTGCAAAAGAAGCATCACGGTCCCGCTCATGGTCGATTTCATGTACGTCGAGTGGCTCGGCAAGCCGATCTGGATGTGGCTCGGGTTCCACGCCCTTGTCGCCGCCCTGCTCGCCTTCGATCTCGGCCTGCTCCATCGCGACAAGGAGCACGAGATCGGCGTCAAGGAGAGCCTTCTCCTCACCGCCTTCTACTTCAGCCTCGGCCTCGCCTTCGGCGGCTGGATCTGGTGGTACCTTGGCGCGCAGCCCGCCCAGGAATACGTTACCGGGCTCGTGGTCGAGAAGTCGCTGTCGATGGACAACGTCTTCGTCATCGCGGTCATCCTGTCGGCGCTCGGCATCCCGCTCGCCGCCCAGCACAGGGTGCTGGTCTGGGGCATCCTCGCCGCGGTGCTGCTGCGCGGACTGATGATCGGGCTCGGCGCCGCCCTGGTGCATCAGGCCGCCTGGGTGCTGTCGCTGTTTGCCGCCTTCCTGATCTATGCCGGCCTGAAGATGCTGTTCTCCAAGGAGGAGGACGCCGGCGACTTCCAGGATCACGCCGCCGTGCGGTGGCTCAGGGCGAAGCTGCGGATCACGCCCGAGCTTCACGGCCAGCATTTCCTGGTGCGGAAGACCGATGCCAGGACCGGCAAGACCGCCCTGTGGCTCACTCCGTTGGCGCTCGCCCTGGTGCTTGTGAACGGCGCCGACGTGATCTTCGCGGTCGACAGCGTGCCGGCGATCTTCGCGATCACGACCGATACCTTCGTGGTCTACACCTCCAACATCTTCGCGATCCTCGGGCTTCGCGCGCTCTACTTCGCGCTGGCAGCAATGGTCGATCGCTTCGCCTACCTCAAGACGGCGCTCGCCTTCATCTTGATCTTCATCGGCACGAAGATCGTCGTCGCCGACACCTTCGGCCTCGTCCACGTGCCGCCGTGGGTGTCGCTGGCGGTGACCGTGGTGCTGCTGACGATCGGCATCCTCTACAGCCTGTGGCGCACCCGGGGCGAGGCGCATGCGGATGCGCGCGAAGCCGAGCTGCACGGTCGGGCCTAAGCCGGAGGGTCAGCCGCCCCGGTGGTAGACGCCGCTGAAGCTGACGTTCATGCCGCCGCAAGCCCTGTCGCGGCAGGCGGGCGCGAGGCTCGAGCAGGTGGGGTCCGCATCATCCGACCCGAGGAATTGCACGTGCCCCTCCGCCACGACCCGTGCGACCTGGAGCGGCCGGCCGAGATCCGGCAGGTCCGGACGGGTCGCGGCGGGCGCAGCCGAATTCATCGACGCCCTCCCGCCCGCATTCTGGGCCGAGGCCGGGGCGGCGAGGGCGGCCAGCAACGCGAGTCCGGCCGACATGGGAGGGAGGCGATCCGGCGATCGCGCCCTGACGGCCGCCTCAGCTTGGCCGCGACGCGATCAGGTCGCGCAGGGTGGTGATGGTGGAGGCGTCGGCGATGCCGTCGACCCGCGCCTGACGGAAATGGCGCTGGAACGCGGTGACGACGTCCCGCATGTGGCGATCGAATGTGCCCGTCAGAGGCTGCTCGTAGCCGTAAAGCGCGAGCATCGCCTGCAGCGCCTCGATCGGCTGCCCGGAATCGCCCTCGGCGAAGAAGCGCCCGTCGCGCAGCGGCACTTCCGGCACGTGATGGCCGACGCCGTCCGCCGCGAGCCGGCCCCAAGGGAAAGTCTCGCCCGGATCCTCCTTGCGGCCGGGCGCGATATCGGAATGCGCCAGCACCCGGTCGGCCGGGATCGCCCAGCGCGAGACGATGTCGCGCGCGAGCGCTGTCACGGCGGCGATCTGCGCCTCCGGGTAGGGCGGCAGGCCGCCGGCATGGCCGGGATGGACGATCTCGATGCCGAGCGAGCGGGAGTTCACGTCGCGCTCGCCGCGCCAGGACGCCCGCCCCGCATGCCAGGCCCGGCGGCTCTCCGGCACCATCTGCCAGATCGCGCCGTCCTCCAGCACGACGTAATGGGCCGAGACCTCGGCGATCGGGTCGGCGAGCCGCTGCATAGCGGCGGCCGCGCTCGTCATGCCGGTGTAGTGCAGGATCAGCATGTCCGGCCGCGGGCCGAGGCGCTCGCCGTGGTTCGGCGAGGGCTGGATGCGGGTGGCGAGCGGGCTGTCCGGTGTCATGGCGAACCGCCCTCCACCGCGGCGGCGCCGTCCGCGAGGATCCGGTCGTGGGCCGCGTTGATCGCGGCGAGGCGCTTGGTGGCGATCGCCACCGCCTCGGGCGGCAGGCCGCGGGCGATGGCGCGGTCGGGGTGGTTCTCGGCGACGAGCTGGCGGTGGCGCGCCTTCACCGCAGCCGGGTCGGCGCCGTGCTCGAGCCCGAGGACGAGGTAGGGGTCGTCGGCCAGCCGCACGTGCCGGGCGGCGATGCGGCGGAACGCGGCGTCGTCGAACCCGAAGATCTCGGCCACCGCGCGGAGATAGGCCTCCTCCGCCTGATGGATCGCGCCGTCGGCGGTGGCGATGTGGAACAGGCCGTCGAGGACGTCCTCGAGCAGCGACGGCTCGTCGTGGAAGGCGTTGGCGAGCTGCCGCGCATAGGCCTCGTAGCCGTTGGTCGTCCGCTTCGCGAGGTCGAACAGCCGGGTGACGCGGGCGCGCTCCGCCTCGCCGACCTGCACGACCTTGCCGAAGGCCTCGACCTCGGACGGGGTCACCACCCCGTCGGACTTCGCCATCTTGGCGGCGAGCGCGACGAGGCCGGTGGTGAAGACCACGTCGCGCGGCATCGGCCCGAACAGCGCACCCTCGCGGTCGACGAGGTAATGGCCCGCGAGGCCGCCGGCGAGCCCGCCGAGCGGGCCGCCGATGGCGAGGCCGATCCCGGCGCCGCCGATCTTGCCCCAGATCCCCGAGCTCATCGGGACCCGGCGGGGATGTTTCGGAGATGCGGAACGGTCACCGGCAGGCCTCTATGCGGTGCCGCCGGGGACCCTGACGGGATCCGGCGACGACAAGCCGCCGGGGATACAGGCTCGACCGGAAACGCGGAAGGGCCGGAGCGCTCGGCTCCGGCCCAGGCCTGGAACGAAGAAAGGGCCGGAGCGCTCGGCTCCGGCCCTTCGACGTTCGGTCGGCGGCGAGGCCTCAGCGGCAGTACACGTCGCCGTAGGCGTCGCGGTAGGTGCCGTAGGGGCAGCGCGGCGCGGTGGAGGCGCCGACGA
>NZ_VRUV01000342.1:0-4953 GCF_008039455.1 Methylobacterium sp. WL116 | reverse complement strand
CTGCGCCGGCCGCCGCACGGCCGCCGCTGACCGCGCGTCCGACCCCGGCCGAGCCGCGCAAGACCATCACCGCGGACGTGCGCAAGCCGCAGAACCTGAACTTCATGGCGCGCCCCGCCCCGGCGCCCGAGCCCGAGAAGAGCGCGAGCCCGACCACCGCGGCACGGCCCGCGGGGACCGCTGCGCGTCCGGCCGGCCGCCCGGCGGCGAACGAGGACGAGAGCGAGACCAAGCGCGTCATCCGCCGTCCCGGCATGCCGCTGAAGATCATCACGCCGCCGAAGACGCCCAAGCAGCCCGGCGGCGACCGCAACCGCGGCCGCCTGACCATCGCGACCGCGACGTCCGGCGAGGACGAGCGCACCCGCTCGATCGCCTCCTTCCGTCGTCGCCAGCAGCGCATGAGCGGAAGCCGGCAGGTCGAGCAGAAGGAGAAGCTGTCGCGTGAGGTGACGATCCCGGAGACGATCACGATCCAGGAGCTCGCCAACCGCATGTCGGAGCGGGCGGTCGACGTGATCCGCCTGCTGATGAAGCAGGGCGAGATCCACAAGATCACCGACGTGATCGACTCGGATTCGGCGCAGCTCATCGCCGAGGAGATGGGCCACACCGTGCGCCGCGTCGCCGAGTCGGACGTGGAAGAGGGCCTGACCTCCGACGAGCCGGATCTCGACGAGGATCTCGATCCCCGTCCCCCGGTCGTCACGATCATGGGCCACGTCGACCACGGCAAGACGTCGCTCCTCGACGCGATCCGCAAGGAGAACGTGGTCGAGGGCGAGGCCGGCGGCATCACCCAGCACATCGGCGCCTATCAGGTCGCGTCGCCGTCGGGCGACATGATCACCTTCATCGACACCCCCGGCCACGCGGCCTTCACCTCCATGCGCGCCCGCGGCGCCAAGGTGACGGACATCGTCGTGCTCGTGGTGGCGGCCGACGACGGCGTGATGCCCCAGACGATCGAGGCGATCCAGCACGCCAAGGCGGCGGGCGTTCCGCTGATCCTGGCGATCAACAAGATCGACAAGCCCGAGGCGAACCCGCAGCGGGTCCGCACCGAGCTGCTCCAGCACGACATCCAGGTCGAGTCGATGGGCGGCGAGACGCTGGAGTTCGAGGTTTCGGCCAAGACCGGCGACGGCCTGCCCGATCTGCTCGAGGGCCTGCAGCTGCAGGCCGAGATCATGAACCTGCGCGCCAACGAGAAGCGCGACGGCGAGGGCACGGTCATCGAGGCCAAGCTCGATCGCGGCCGCGGCCCCGTCGCGACCGTGCTGGTGCAGCGCGGCACCCTGTTCACCGGCGACATCGTCGTCGCCGGGGCCGAATGGGGCCGCGTCCGCGCGCTCATCGACGACCAGGGCGAGAACATCCAGTACGCGGGACCGTCGGTCCCGGTGGAGGTCCTCGGCTTCAACGGCACGCCGGATGCCGGCGACCGCGTGATCGTGGTGCCGAGCGAGGCCCGCGCCCGCGAGGTCACGGAGTATCGTGCCCGGACGAAGCGCGAGCGCCAGAACGCCCGCACCGGCGGCGCCAATCGCTCGCTCGTCGACATGATGCGCGACCTGAAGGAAGGCGCCGGCCGCAAGGAGCTGCCCGTCATCATCAAGGGCGACGTGCAGGGCTCGGTCGAGGCGATCTCGGGCGCGTTGGAGAAGCTCGGCAACGACGAGGTCTCGGCCCGGATCCTGCTCGCCGGCGTCGGCGGCATCACCGAGTCGGACGTGACCCTCGCGACCGCCTCGAAGGCGGTGGTGATCGGCTTCAACATCCGCGCCCACAAGGAAGCGCGGGAGCTCGCCGAGCGCAACGACGTCGAGATCCGCTACTACAACATCATCTACGACCTCGTGGACGACATCAAAGCGACCCTGTCGGGCATGCTGCCTCCGACGCTCCGCGAGGAGCGCCTGGGCGAAGCCTTCATCCAGGAGATCTTCGAGGTCTCGAAGGTCGGCAAGGTCGCCGGTTGCCGCGTCTCCGACGGCGTGGTCCAGCGCGGCGCCCATGTCCGCCTGATCCGCGACAGCGTGGTGATCCACGAGGGCAAGCTCTCGACCCTGAAGCGCTTCAAGGACGACGTGAAGGAAGTCACGTCGGGCCAGGATTGCGGCATGGCGTTCGAGAACTTCGAGAACATGCGCGCCGGCGACACCATCGAGTGCTACCGGGTCGAAGAGATCCGCCGCACGCTCTGATCGCGTTCGACAGCGCATCGACACGGCGGCCGCGGCTCCTGCCGCGGCCGTCTTTTTTCGTACTCCAGTCCTGCCTCGTCTGCTCGACGACCCGGTGCCGGACCGCAGAAGACAATGGCTCAGAAACCCAACCCGAACGGCCCCACCCAGCGCCAGCAGCGCGTCGCCGAGCTCGTGCGCCACGCGCTGGCCGAGGTGCTCCAGCGCGGCGACATCCAGGATCCGGTCCTCGGCACCCACGTGGTGACCGTGCCGGAAGTTCGGATGTCGCCCGACCTCAAGCTCGCCACCGCCTACGTGATGCCGCTCGGCGGCATGGACGAGGCGCCGGTGATCGCCGCGCTCGAGCGCAACCGCAAGGCGCTCCGGCAGGAGGTGGCCCGGCGGGTGAACCTCAAATTCGCCCCCGAGCTGCGCTTCCTGCGCGACGACACGTTCGACGAGGCCGCGCGGATCGACGCGCTGCTGCGCAACGAGCGCGTCCAGCGCGACCTCGACAAGGGAGTGCCGGACGAGGACGACGCGGAGGTCGGCGGGGGGCGCCCGTGAGGGTCGGCCCCGACCCGATCGAAGACGCCATCGCGGCGCGGCACCGGCAGGCGGGCGCGCACCGATCCAGATTCCGTTTCGCCGATTGACGTAAAAAAGCATGATGCCGACCGAGGTTTCCATGAACGACGTCCCGACCTCCGAGCATCCGGTCTCCGCGCCCGAGATGCCGTCTTCGGGCGAGCGCCGCAGCGAGGAGGGCCGTCGCCCGTCCCGCGGCGGTCCGCGGCCCGACCGGCCGAAGAAGCGCGACGTGTCGGGCTGGGTCATCCTCGACAAGGGCGTCGGCATGACCTCGACGCACGCGGTCGCGGTGGTGAAGCGCGCCTTCAACGCCAAGAAGGCGGGGCATGCCGGCACCCTCGATCCGCTGGCATCCGGGATCCTGCCGATCGCGCTCGGCGAGGCCACCAAGACCGTCCCCTTCGTGATGGACGGCCGCAAGGCCTACCGCTTCACCGTGAGCTGGGGCATCGAGACCGACACCGACGACGCCGAGGGCCGCCCGGTGGCGACGAGCGAGGACCGCCCGACCCGCGCGGCGGTCGAGGCCGCCCTGCCGAGCTTCGTCGGCGCGATCGAGCAGGTGCCGCCGCGCTACTCGGCGATCAAGATCCAGGGCGAGCGCGCCTACGACCTCGCCCGCGACGGCGAGGTGGTCGAGCTGGTGGCGCGTCCCGTCCAGATCGATCGCCTCGCGGTGGTCGAGCACGAGACCGACCGCACGGTGATCGAGGCCGAGTGCGGCAAGGGCACCTACGTGCGGGCGCTCGCGCGCGACCTCGGGCGCATGCTCGGCTGCCGCGGCCACGTCTCGGCTCTGCGCCGCACCCGGGTCGGGCCGTTCGCGGAGGCCGATTCCTGCAACGTCGCCGGGCTTGACGCCGCCGGGCCCGAGGGCAGCCTCGCCCACCTGATGCCGGTCGAGACCGCTCTCGACGCGATCCCCTCCGTCTCGGTCTCGCGCGACATGGCGATGCGCCTGATGCGCGGCCAGTCGGTGATCCTGCGCGGCCGCGACGCGCCGGTCGAGGGCAAGATCTTCGCGACCTGCGGCGGCATCCTCGTCGCGGTGGGCGACGTCGAGCGCGGCGAGCTGGTGCCCCACCGGGTGTTCCACCTCGGCGGAACGGCCGCCGGCCGGGCATCCTGACGTCGATGGCGTGAACCGGGGCGGTGTGGTTTGCGCCTCTTCCCTCCCCCCGCAGAGGGGGGAGGGAAAGCGCGGATGGAATAACCGTCCGTGATGCTACTCTCCGCGGTCCACCTTCGCCGCCGCGCGGTCCCGCCGGATGCCGCGCCTGAGCGCGACGAGCTGCCAGATCGCCAGCCCGAGGGCGAGCGCGAAGACCAGCCCGATGTCGAAGGCGGCGAAGAGCGGGTCGCTCACGCCGGCTCGCGCCCCGTCGCCTCACGCTCGCGCAACGCCTCAATCATCTCGAGCACCCGCACCGCCTGGCCCGGGATGTCCCACCAGGGGCGGGCCAAGGGCGTGCGCGTCGGCACGGCCTCGATGAGGTAGGCGGTCTCGGGCAGGCTCGGCGCGTCGCGCTCGGTGCCGCCACCGAGCGGCAGCGCGGCGCGGGCGAGCAGCTGCAGCTTTCGCCCCGCCCCGACGCGGGCGCGCCGGGTGACGCTGTCGAACCCGTTCCGGACGATCTCCGTACCGATCTCGGCATAGATCAGACGCGCGGCCCGAATCGCCGGACGGCAGGCGAGCGGCAGGCCGCCGATGCCGGCCTCCGAGCGGGCGTAGAGCACGTCCGCGGCGGCGAGCAGCCGGGCGACCACGTCGCGCAGCGCGTCCGTCGCGACCGGCTCGGCCAGGAAAGCGTCCGGATCGATGCCGGCCTCGTCGAGCCAGTCGAGCGGCAGGTAGAGGCGGCCGGCCCGCGCATCCTCGCCGACGTCGCGGGCGATGTTGGTGAGCTGCATCGCCACGCCGAGGTCGCAGGCCCGCGCCAGCACGTCGGCATCGCGCACGCCCATGATCAGCGTCATCGTCGCGCCGACGGAGGCCGCGACGCGGGCGGCGTAGGCGCAGAGCGCGCTCAAGGTCGCGTAGCGCCGCCCTTCGGAGTCCCAGGCGAGGCCTTCGAGCAACGCCGCCGGCAGCGCCTGCGGGATCGCGTGGTCGGCGACGACGTCGGCGAGCGCCCGGTCGGCGGCATGGTCGGCGGGGTGGCCGGCATGGATG
>NZ_VRUV01000341.1:0-4977 GCF_008039455.1 Methylobacterium sp. WL116 | reverse complement strand
GGGCTCGCCCGCGCCGGGCGGCACCGCGGTGGCGAGCCGGACCGCGCCGCGGATGGAGCTGGCGCTCGCCGCGCACGCGCCCTCGACGCCGACGGGCCTGGCGATCTCGCACGGGGGCCGCGTCTTCGTGATGATGCCGCGCTTCACCGGCAAGGAGACGGTCACCATCGGCGAGGTGCTGCCCGACGGCTCGGTGAAGCCCTATCCCGACCAAGCCACCAACACCCCCGACGCGGGCCGGCCGCAGGCGACGTTCTTCCACGTTCCGAACGGCGTCTTCGCCCCCGACGACAGCCTGTGGCTGCTCGATTCCGGCCTGCCCGAGGGCAAGGGCGCGCCGGTGCCGGGCGGGGCGAAGCTCGTCCAGATGGACCTGGCGACGAACCGCATCGTCCGCATGATCCCGCTCGAGGCCGGCATCGTGCCGACCTCGTCGCTGAACGACCTGCGCGTCGAGATCAGGCCTGGGCGCCAGCGCGCCTACATCACCGACCAGGGCCAGGGGGAGGACGGGGCGATCCTCGCCGTCGACCTCGCCACCGGCCAGGTGGCGCGGCGGCTGGCCGAGCATGCCAGCACCAAGTCGCAGAAGGGGGTGGTGAAGTTCGTCGAGGAGCGCCCGGTGATGCAGACCAAGGGCGACGGCCCGCCGCAGCACCTGAAGGGCGGCGCCAACGGCATCGCGCTTAGCCCCGACGGCAGCCGCCTGTACTACGCGCCGCTGATGGCGCGCCGGCTGTATTCGGTCGAGACGGCGGGCCTGCTCGACCCGAAGGTTTCGGATGCCGAGGTGGCCGCGACCGTGAAGGACCTCGGCGAGAAGGGGATGACCGGCGGCCTCACCACCGATTCCAAGGACCGGGTCTATCTCAGCCTGCAGGAGCAGAACGCCGTCGGGCGGCGCGACCCCGACGGGACGATCACCGTGATCGCCTCCGATCCGCGGCTGATCTGGGCGGACACGTTCTGGATCACCGCCGACCGCTGGCTCTACATCTCGGCCGCCCAGGTGAACCGCCGGCCCGAGTACAACCACGGCCGAGACCTGCAGGAGCCGCCCTACGCGATCCTGCGGGTGCGGATCGATGCCGACCCGGTCGACGGCCTCGCTCAGTAGCGGCGGCCGGCGCGGGCGGCGTCCACGCTCAAGGGGCCGGCGCCCGCGAAGACGAGGTAGAGGAACACGAAGCAGAACAGGATCGCGGCATCGCCCCCGTTCACCGCCGGAAACAGCGATTTCGGTGCGTGGACGAGGAAGTAGCCCACCGCCATCTGGCCCGACAGCAAGAACGCGACCGGCCGGGTGAACAGCCCGAGCACGATCAGCGTGCCGCCGACCAGCTCGAGCAGGCCCGCGGCACCGGCGAGCGAGAGCAGCTCGGGCGCCGGCATCG
This sequence comes from Methylobacterium sp. WL116, assembly GCF_008039455.1. Taxonomy (NCBI): domain Bacteria; kingdom Pseudomonadati; phylum Pseudomonadota; class Alphaproteobacteria; order Hyphomicrobiales; family Methylobacteriaceae; genus Methylobacterium; species Methylobacterium sp. WL116. The sequence goes on along the minus strand of NZ_VRUV01000341.1, from coordinate 3,583 downwards.
TCCGCGGCGGAAGCCCGGGCAACTTCTGCGTGCCGTGCTGCAGGAACACGAGGCCGGTCACCGCGCGCAGCAGCGACAGGGCGTAGGGCGCGTAGCCGTTCAGGCGCGGGACGAGCGAGTTCATGGGAGGACGGGTCTCCGACGCTTCGGGGAGGCACCATCGCGAGGACTTCGCCCCGCCTGTCAAGCTTTCGCATTTGCGGAACGGAACGCCGCCCGCGCGCCCGCGCCGGTTCAGGAAATACCAACCGGCGCGTGCAACGCTTCCGGCCTTGGGGCGACGCTCGGGGGAACGATGCCGCTGGTTCCGGTCTCGACGACGGCGGCGCTCGCGGTGACGATGATCGCGAAGCACGTCGCCTTCGGCGTCCCGCTACGAACCGCCCCGATGGCACGGGCCAAGGAGCGTGCGGCGGGCGGACCGGAGCCGTTCTCCGCCCGAGCGGGCAAGCTCGGCATCGCGTGGGCGGTCGCGCCGCGGCTGTGGCGGCCGGCGCTGGTCGACGTCGCGATCCTTATCGGATGTCGACGGCATCGAGGCGGTCGTCGCCCTGCGCACCGGCTCGCCCCCCCCGCGCGGTCCGGTTCCGGCGGCTGCGCGGCTTCGGCCCGAAGCACGGGCCGACCGGTCCCGGTCTCGTGGGCGCCGTCCTCAGCCTCCGATCCGGCGCTCCGCCGGATCGTCCCCCGCGCTCGAAGAACCGACGCCATGACCTCGGGTCTTCCGTCGGGGCCCCCAGGGAGCGGACGGACAGGCCCTGACACGGTGCCGGAGTCGCGGCCCGCGGTGGTTCCCAAGCGTCGCCGGACCGGTCACAACGGACCGATCGCGCCGCCGGCCTCCACGGGCCGGGGCGCTCCGGCGAGTCCCGAGGTTCCATCCGTGCCCCTGCCCCGCGTCGTCGCGTTCTCGGCGAGCATCAACCGGCCCTCGCGTACCCGCACGCTCGTCGAGGCGATCGGCGCGCAGCTCGGCCGCCATCGCCGCATTGACCTGAGCGTGATCGACCTGATCGATGCCGGGCCGGGCCTCGGCGCGCTCACGCGCGACGGCCTCCCGCCGGCGGCCGAGGCGCTGGTCGCGGCGATCGAGGGGGCCGACGCGCTGATCGTCGGGACGCCGGTCTACAAGGGCGCCTATTCCGGCCTGTTCAAGCACGTGTTCGATTTCGTCGACGCCGAGGCCCTCGTCAGCATGCCGGTGGCGCTCGCCGCCACGGGGGGCGGCCTGCGCCATGCGCTGGTGGTCGAGCACTCGCTCCGGCCGCTGTTCGGGTTCTTCTCCGCGCACATCGCGCCGACCTCGGTCTATGCCGGCGGCGACGAGATCGCGGACGGCGTCGTCGCCGACGCGACCGTGGCCGCGCGCATCGAGGCGGCAGGACGCGAGCTCGACGCGCTGCTGAAGGTGTCGCGCGGGGCCGACCGGGAGAAGGCGCCGGCGGCGTGAGCCTCAGGCCGTGACGCTCAAGCCTTGTCGAGCGCCGCGGCGATCGCGCTGATCACCCGCGGGTCGGTCGGCTCGACCTGGGTCGCGAAGGCGGCGGCCAGCGTTCCGTCGCGGGCCACGAGATACTTGTGGAAGTTCCAGCGCGGCGTCTCGCCGGGCTTCTCCAGCGCCGCCCATTGGTAGAACGGGTGGGCGCCCGGCATCTTCACCCGCGTCTTGGCGGTGAGCGGGAAGGTGACGCCGTGGTTCTTGCGGGCGGCCTCGGCGATGGCGGCGCCATCGAGGGGCTCCTGGTTGCCGAAATCGGGCGAGGGCACGCCGATCACCGTCAGCGCGCGTTCCTGGAAGCGCGTCCACAGCGTCTGCAGCCCGGTAAGCTGCCCGGCATAGCCGCACGCGGTGGCGGTGTTGACCACCAGGATCGGCCGCCCGGCATAGGCCGACAGCGGCATCGCCCCGCCCTCCGGCCCGTCGAAGGCGAAGGCGGTGGCGCGCGTCCCGGCATCGAGGGCGTGGGCGCTGCCGGCGGCGGCACTCATGGCCGCACCGAGGAGGGTGAGGGCTTCGCGGCGGAGCAGGGTCATGGGCGGGTACGGCCTCCGGAGCGGTCGCGGGCTCGGCCCACGACCAGATGGCGCACGCGGCCGCGAGGTCCAGGGCGGCCCCCTCGCGTTTTCCGGAGCCGGCGCACCATGCGGGCACGGTGGAACCTTCTGATGCGGCGGGCCTTTTGCGGGGGAGCTTCACTGTAGACCCCGGGCCGGATCGGGCTCGGGGCGACGATGGAAAGACGAGACGCGATGCGCAGCCTGATTGCCGGAACGGTCCTCCTCACCCTGGGCACGACCGTCCTGGGACCGAGCCTCGCGCTCGCGCAGACGTCGTCCCCGACCACGGCCGCGCCGGGCACCCAGGCCGTGCCGCCCGAGAAGCCAGCGACGGCCTCGCCGGATGCGCCCAAGCCCGACTCCGTCAAGCCCGACGTCGTCAAGCCCGATCCGGTGAAGCCCGACGCGTCGGCGGCGCCGATGAAGCCGGTCGAGGCGGTGCCGGGGCAGCCCGCGACCTTCACCGACAACCTGCGGCCGACCTTCGTCGCGCAGTCGCCCGACGACATGGTCAGCTCGAAGCTCGTCGGCCAGACCATCATCAACGGCGCCAACGAGACCATCGGCGAGATCGCCGACGTGGTGATCGGCTTCGACGGCAAGGTGAAGGCCTGGGTCGTCGGCGTCGGCGGCTTCCTCGGGATCGGCACCAAGTACGTCGCGGTCGACCCGAGCGCGATGCATCTGCAGCGCGTCGATGGCAAGGCGCTGCGGGCGATGATCAACACCGACAAGGACCAGCTCCGCGCGGCGCCGGAATACATCTACCTCGGCAAGGAGAAGCCGAAGGACGATGCCGGCAAGGCGGACGCTGCCAAGTAAAGGCCCGTCGCGAGCAGCGGACGAGCCCGGCGGCGGCAAGCCTCAGGGCGCGACCCGGCGGAGCACGAAGGCGACGCCGGTCTCCGGGTCGCGCCGCCAGGTTCCGTCGCCGGCGGGCACGAGGTTCACCACGTGCCCGCGCTTGGCCACCAGGGTCATGCGGCCTTCGCTCGTGCGCCACGTCGCCGGATCGAACACCTCGATCCCGCTGTCGCGGCAGCCCGGGAGGAGGCGCACCGGCGCACCCGGCCCGTCGCCGAGATCGAGGCGGCAGACGTCGCGGTTGAGCAGGCGGTCGAGCGCGTAGATCCCCGCCGGCACCCCGGGCCCCGGGGCCGACCGCGGAGCTTGCGCCGGCACCGGATCGGGCGCGGCCTCGGGCGGCGCCGCGGCGATTGCCATCGGGTCGAGGGGGCTCGACGCACGCATCGCCGCGATCTCGAGGGGCACCAGGCTGTAGCTCTCGCCCGCCTCGGCGGTAGCGACGTAGCTGCGCTGGTCGGGCCGCTTGGCGAAGGCCAGCACCGGGCGGACGTTGCGGTCGACGAGGCGGACGACGCCGTCGGCGAAGAGCCAGCCGCCGAACCGCACGTGCCGGAGCGGCTCGTCGCCCTCGACCGGGTGGTGCTGCTGCCGCATGTCGGATCGGGCACGCACGAGACCCGCGCCGCCATGGGGCAACTCGTCGTCGACAACCTGATCT
>NZ_VRUV01000340.1:0-4981 GCF_008039455.1 Methylobacterium sp. WL116 | reverse complement strand
CGCCATGGCCGCGACCGCCCTGACGCTGCTCGTCGGCACGCCGGCGCTGACCTTCGTCGGCGCGGTCGGCGCGGCGCTCACCGCCTCGATCCGCCGGGGCGGCCTGATCCTCGCCGTGCTGGTGCTACCCTTGATGATCCCGACGCTGATCTTCGGCGTCTCGGCCGCGCAGTCGGCCCTCGGCGGCACCGTCCCCTTCGCCACCCCGCTGATGATCCTGTCCGGCCTCAGCCTGATTGCCGCGCTGGTCGGCACCTTCGCGGCGGCGGCGGCCCTGCGCTGGTCGGAATGAGGGCGGGACGCTCGCGCAAGAGATCGGAACGGTCGTGCAATTTCCTTTGCGCCGCCCTGCCTTATCAGACGGCTGGCAGCGGCGGCGCGAAGGGTTCGGCCGCCCTGTCAAGCTCGATGGGGACGTAACGATGAAGACCCTGATGTCCGCGCTGCTCCTGGCGCTCCTCGCGACCGCTCCCGCCGCCGCGGCCGGCGCCTTCGCCGTGGACACCGAGGAGGGCCAGAAGGCCGGCGACGAGGGCTACGGCATCGGCTGGGGCGATTCGCGCGAGGCCGCGGGCGCCGCCGCGATGCGCCAATGCGCCAAGATGGGCAACGACAACTGCAAGGTGGTGGCCCGCTTCGACGCCTGCGGCGCCTACGTCTCCAATCGCACCACCTACGGCGTGGGCTGGGGCCGGACCGAGGCCGCCGCCAAGGAGATGGCCTTCGACAAGTGCCCCAGCTGCAAGCTCGTCCTCTCCGAGTGCGAATGACCGTTCCACCCTGCGACGCCGCACGACGGATCGGCGGCCTCCAGGGGTGATTGATCGACCGCTGCGTCCGCCGACCGGGCTCACCGGACGGCGCATGCGGCGACATCGACGCCTGCGCGCGTCGAGGGCTCAGGCCGCCGGTGCCCGCGCCGAGCGAGGCTGCGCCAGACGTGCGCATTGCCGCTGCACCGCACCCCGGGCTAAGACATCGCCCATGTCGACGCCCCTGTGGACGCGCCTGTCCAACCCGAGTCACTTCATGCGCTGGTCCGGCACGCTGGTGCCGTGGCTCGCCGCGATCTCGACCGCGATCCTCGCGCTCGGGCTCTACCTGTCCTGGTTCGTCGCCCCGCCCGACTACCAGCAGGGCGAGACCGTGCGGATCATGTTCATCCACGTGCCGGCGGCCTGGCTCGGGGTGTTCTTCTACGCGTCGATGAGCCTGTCGGCGATCGGCACCCTGGTCTGGCGCCATCCGCTCGCCGACGTGGCGCAGCGCGCCGCCGCGCCGATCGGGGCGTCCTTCACCCTGATCTGCCTCGTCACCGGCTCGCTCTGGGGCAAGCCGATGTGGGGGACCTACTGGGTCTGGGACGCGCGGCTCACCTCGATGCTGATCCTGTTCCTGATCTACTGCGGCATCATCGCCCTGTGGCGGACGATGGAGGACCCGAACCGGGCCGCCCGCTCCGTCGCGATCCTGACGCTCGTCGGCGCGATCAACCTGCCGATCATCAAGTTCTCGGTGAACTGGTGGTCGACCCTGCACCAGCCGGCCTCGATCCTGCGCATGGGCGGCTCGACCATCGACCCGTCGATGCTCTACCCGTTGCTGGTGATGATCGGCGCCGCCACCCTCGGCGGCACCACCCTGCACCTCTATGCCATGCGGACCGAGATCATGCGCCGACGCGTGCGGACCCTGACGATCCGCGAGGCCGAGCGCCTCGATGCCGGGTCGACCGTGACGACCTCGGACGCCGGGCGCGACCTGCCGCTCGGCCAGGCCGTCTGATCGCGAGACGCGTCCGCGTGCGGCGCGCCCCGCATCCCGGAAGGAGACGCGGCCCATGAAGACGGTGAGAACCTGCCTCTGGTTCGGCACCGATGCGGAGGCGGCGGTGCGCCGCTATGTCGGGCTCGTGCCCGATTCCCGCATCGATCACATCCAGCGCGCGCCGAGCGCGTGGCCGGGCGGCGCCGCGGGCGACGTGATCCTCGTCGCGTTCACCCTCGGCGGCCAGAGCTTCCAGGCGCTGAACGGCGGTACGCCGGTCGAGTACGGCACGGCGGCGTCGATCTCCGTCTCCTGCGCCGGTCAGGCCGAGGTCGACCGGCTCTGGGCGGGCCTGACCGCCGACGGCGGCACCGCGATCATGTGCGGCTGGCTCCGCGACCGCTGGGGCATTCCCTGGCAGGTCGTGCCGGAGGTGCTTCCCCGCCTCCTGGCCGACCCGGACCCCGCCGTGTCGGCCCGGGTCTTCTCGGCCATGCAGGGCATGATCAAGCTGGACGTCGCCGCCCTCGAGCGGGTGGCCCACGCATGAAACCGATCCGGATCGCCTGAACCCATGACCTTCGACCTCGGCAGCCACGGCGGCTTCATCCTCGCCTCCTACGCGTTCACCGCCCTGGTGATGGCGGCCCTCGTCCTCAACGCGATCCGCGACCGGCGGGCGCAGAGGCGGGCGTTGGCCCAGCTCCAGCCGGAGGATCGCCGGTGAGCGTCGAGGCCCCTCCGGAGCCGGTCCGCCGCTCGCTCCTCGTCGTCGTCCCGGTGCTGGCCTTCGCGGTGCTGGCCGGCGTGTTCTTCCTGCGCCTGCGCTCCGGCGTCGATCCGGCCGCCCTCCCCTCCGCGCTGATCGGCAAGCCGGTGCCGAGCTTCGCGCTCCCGGCGGTGCCCGGCCTGACCGCGGACGGCAAGCCGGTGCCGGGCCTGTCGAGCGCCGACCTGAAGGGCGGCGTCACGGTGCTCAACGTCTGGGCCTCGTGGTGCGCGCCGTGCCAGGTCGAGCATCCGATGCTGATGCGGCTGGCGCGCGAGCCCGGCATCCGGCTCGTCGGGATCGACTACAAGGACGCGGCCGAGAACGGGCGCCGCTTCCTTGCCAAGAACGGCGTCCCGTTCCAGGCGGTGGGTCACGACGAAACCGGCCGCGTCGGCATCGATTTCGGGGTCTACGGCGTGCCCGAGACCTTCATCATCGGCCCGGACGGCGTGATCCGCGACAAGCTCGTCGGCATCGTCACGCCGGAGAACCTCGCGGACGTGATCGCCAAGATCCGGGCGGCCGGGAAGGTGGCCGCGAAGTAGGAAGGGACGGTCCGCACCGGCCCGGGCGGGCCGTCCGCCGAGCCGGCGGCGCCGGTTCGGCTTGCGCCCGATTCACGCGTCGGTCTTCTTGCGCTCGTAGCGGGCGAGCAGGGGCGTCTGGGCCAGCGCGAACACCACGGTCAGCGGCATGATGCCGAAGACCTTGAAGTTCACCCAGAAATCCTCGCTTTGGGTCCGCCACACCACCTCGTTGATCAGTGCCAGCGCGAGGAAGAACAGGCCCCAGCGGAAGGTCAGCTTCCGCCATCCCTCCTCGGTGAGCGAGAACACCGAGTCGAGCACCACCGAGAGCAGGGACTTGCCGAAGGCGAGCCCGCCGAGCAGCACCAGGCCGAACAGGGTGTTCACGATGGTGGGCTTCACCATGATGAAGGTCTTGTCCTGCAGATAGAGGGTCAACCCGCCGAACACGACCACCACCACGCCCGAGACCATCGGCATGATCGGCAGCCGGCGCACCAGGGCGAAGTGCACGGCGAGCGCCAGCACCGTCGCCGCGATGAACACCCCAGTCGCCACGAACAGCTTCTGATCGGCGGCGACGCCGAAGCGCTCGGCATAGGCGTTGCCGAGGAAGAAGATCACCAGCGGCCCCATCTCCAGGGCGAGCTTCAGGGCCGGCGGCAGGTGGCGGTGCGGGGGGACGGATTCGATCTGCATGCGTCTGGCCAGGGAATCCGAGCGGTCCGTCACGTCCCCGAACGGTCCGTCACGTCAGGGCGTCTCTATCGACGGGGAATGGTGAGGTCTACCGGAGGCGATCGGCCTCAGCCCTTCTCCAGCCCCGCGATCGCCCGCGCGAAGTCCCGTGCCGCGAACGGCTCCAGGTCGTCGACGCCCTCGCCGACGCCGATGAAGTGGACGGGCAGGCCGAACTTCGCGGCGAGCGCGATCAGGATGCCGCCGCGCGCGGTGCCGTCGAGCTTGGTCATCACCAGGCCCGAGACCGGCGCGGCCTTGGAGAACAGCTCGACCTGCGACAGCGCGTTCTGGCCGACGGTGGCGTCGAGCACCAGCAGCGTGGCGTGCGGCGCTTCCGGGTCGCTCTTGCGCAGCACGCGGATGATCTTCTCGAGCTCCGCCATCAGGCCGGCCTTGTTCTGGAGCCGGCCGGCGGTGTCGATCAGGAGCACGTCGGTGCCGTCGGCCTTGGCGCGCTTCAGGGCGTCGAAGGCCAGGCCCGCCGCGTCCGCGCCCTGCGCCCCGCTCACCACCGGCGTGCCGGTGCGCGCACCCCAGACCTTGAGCTGCTCGATCGCGGCCGCGCGGAAGGTGTCGCCCGCCGCCAGCATCACCGAGCGCCCTTCCGCCTTGAGGCTGAGGGAGAGCTTGCCCAGCGTCGTGGTCTTGCCGGCGCCGTTCACGCCGATCATCAGGACCACGAACGGCTTCTTGGCGGCGTCGATCACCAGGGGCTTGGCCACCGGCTCCAGCGCGCGCTCGACCTCGGTCGCCAGGATCGCCCGGACCTCGTCGGGGGAGATGCCCTTCTCGTAGCGGCCCTTGCCGACGGCCTCCGAGATCCGCGTGGCGGTCTCGACGCCGAAATCCGCCTGGATCAGCGCGTCCTCCAGGTCCTCCAGGGTGTTGGCGTCGAGCTTGCGCTTGGTGAACAACCCGGTGACGCGGTCGGACAGAGCCGAGGAGGTCCGCTTCATGCCCGAGGTCAGCCGGGTCCACCAGCCGCGCTTCTCCGGCTCCGCCTCGGCCGGCGCCGCGTCGTTGACGGCGTCGTGGGCGAGGGAGGCGGCGACGTCGACCGGCTGGATGTCGGGCGCGCTGGCCGCCGCACCGGTCTCGGTCTCGGTCTCGGTCCCGGTCGCCGGTTCCCGGGCGACGGTGGTGGCGTCGGCCGGCCCCGCGCCGTGGGCGGGGT
>NZ_VRUV01000033.1:0-19113 GCF_008039455.1 Methylobacterium sp. WL116 | reverse complement strand
CGGACGGGGTCGGGGAGGCGGAAGCAGCGGGGCGATCTCGTCCCAGAGATCGTCGGGAAGAAGTGCGCGGGCCATGAAACACCAACGCACATCAACGCTCAGGGTGCCGTTCTGTTAGGCGCTCTAAAGACCTGCGTCCAGGCCGAGAAGCTCTCCCATCGCGCCTTGCGAAGGCGCCCGAGCCGTCCGCCACGGGCGTCGCTGCAACGCGGTCAATCGACATAGACGCCGGCGCCCACGAGCGCAGCCACGCCTCCGACGCGCGTTCCGCAGACATAGCTCCACTTGACGGACGGTATCGATGAACCGGGCTTGGGAAACATGTAGTCGACCCAGCCGGCGCCGAACCTATTGACGACATCGATGAAGTCTTTGTGAAATCGGTTCCCGTCGGCATCGCGCTCGTTGAACAGATCCCGTCCCTCGCGATCCGGATGAGCGGCGTTGAACAGGACGGTGCCCTGCATGTCGACGACGAACAGGTATACGTCCCCATGACGCCAGAACGTATTCTTCTTTCGAAAATCTCCGAATGCTTCCGCACCGTGCGTTTCCAGAATCCGGGCCGCCTCATCAACGAGCGCCTCGATGTCCACCGCCTGGCTCGACGATGGAGGATTGATCATCTCGGCGACAAGGATCCTCGCGCTTAAGGCCAGCACCGCCGGCCAGATCAGCAGGGGCTTGAACATGCCGGCGCCTCGATGACGAGCACAACGGTCCTGCGACAGGCCGTGACCGGAGACCAGGACCTATTTGTCGGAACCCGTCATCGTCGACGAATTCCCATGCGTTTCGATTTCGGACGGGATGAAAGCGGCCGAGGTCGGCGTCTCGAAGGTGCGATCATTGCCTTTGTTGCGCCCTAGCACGATTGCCCACCAGCGCCGCTTGATGACAACGGGAATCTCAACAGCGTTGATAGGCGATCTCGAGCTTATAAGACAATCATGCCGATCGATGATTTGACCGAGCCGCTTCAGCGCCGCGAAATTCTGGGCGGCCATCAATTTATGTCCCAAGCAAGCGCCGCCCTCGTTCAAGCAAAGAAAAGTTTCCTCTGCGCGCGCAATAATATTCCTTGCTTCATCGCAATATAATCCGACTTTTGCCAGATCCGACATCTGCCACTCCATGTATACCACACGTGTGATGCTAGGAATCGCTTGGCCTCGTTACATCATGCGTTTGATGGATGCAATGGATGAATGCCGCAACACAGATCAACCGGCGGGAGGCAGGGCGGAAACCGTTTGGTTTTCATGGCCTGACTGGCTCCGCAAGGCCAAAGAGCCCCGTAGGCAGCCGATTCTGCTTGGCCTTCGGGGAAGGATGGCTTACGTAAATTCCGATAAACAGTTAAGTTACGCCCTGCAAGGCCGTCGCCTTGCAATCGTCTTTCGAGTATATATTTGATAGCACGTCCTTATCTTCGACATCAACAACATAGAATTTCGGAAATTTGCAGTCTTGCAAGTCTAAGAGACGACTTCACGACGCAGCCGGGATGAGGGAAAAATCCAGGCTATTTACTGAAGCAAAAGTCATGCGCCTCATGAAATACCTTGATTTATTGCGATATACAAGTCGGTTTTTGATTACTGAAGAAGTTACTTAGAAAAATTATATTTATTGGTTCTCGGCGACGGGCCGTGGAAGCGCTGGGCGCCCCTGATCATTGGGGGGGCCGGACCTGAAGGGCGCGGCCCGGTGCGACGACCGGACGTTCGTCGGGGGCGTCCTCTGGATCCAGCGCCGCGGCTGGCCTCGACGCGATCCGCCGGAGGCTCCGAGCAGAACGGCGTGCTTCGTCGGTTCGGCTGCCGGAACCGGAGAGGGGGGTGGCGGCAGATCTCCGGGGCGCTGTCGGACGATCCCGGCTTCGAAGACCCGATCGTGGATGCCACCATCGCGCGCGCCCGCCGGCCTTCGGTCGGCGCCGGGGGCCGGCGATCGAGCCGCGTCCGACCCGGCGCTCGGACGTTCGCGCGGCCGGCGGAGCAGTCGGATCCATTTCGCCTTGCACGGCCCAGGCTGCCCGGTTGTGCTTCACCCTCGGCGCGGGCCGGAGGGGCGGTGCGCCTCAGGCCGAGAGCCTGATCACCCACCTTCGGGTCGACATCGTCACGGCCGATGCGGCTTGGGACAGGAATCGCCTGCGCGAAGCCCGTCGCCGGCATCGTCCCAGGACTCGAACCACTGCCCACGCGGCCCGAAGTGCCCGACGATGCAGCTTCACGGGCTCGAGCCGGCCCAGGCATCCAAACCCGTCTTCGCCGCGGCGAGATGGAACACGCTCGTCAGCGCCACCCGAGCAGCACGAGGTAGCCGGAATAGGTGAGGGCGGTGGCCATCAGGGCGAGCGCGGTCGGATCCATGGCGGGCGGATACCGGGGGGAGTCCCGCGCGGCCATCCCGCGATCCGTCGCTGCGGCGGGATGCCCTGGCGCGGGCGGACGCTCAGGCGGCCTGCATCAGCACGAAGTCGTCGGGCACCGCGTCGGTGTGGACGTCGAACTGCGCCAGCAGCGCCGTGCCGAAGCTGGTGGAGATCGCGACGTCGGTGGCGTCGCGGCCGCGCGCGATGACAATGCGGCCGATCCGGCGCGCGTCGTGGCGGGCGTCGAAGGTGTACCAGCGGCCACCGTTCGGGCCGTTCAGGTAGACCTCGAACCAGGCGGAGAAGTCCATCGGGTTGATGTCGACCGGCACGCCGATGTCGCCGAGATAGCCGGTGCAGTAGCGCGCCGGAATGTTCATGCAGCGGCACAGGGCGACGGCGAGGTGCGCGTAGTCGCGGCAGACGCCGACCTGCTGGTTGTAGCCGTCGAAGGCCGAGCGGGTGGCGTCGGCGAGCTGGTAGTCGAAGCGGATGCGCTGGTGCACCCAGGTGACGATCGCCTGCACCCGGGCCCAGCCCTCTTGCGTGTTGCCGAACAGCGACCACGCGATGCCGGAGAGCTTGTCGGTCTCGCAATAGCGCGAGCCCAGCAGGAACACGAGCACGTCGTCGGGCAGGTCCGGCACCGCGAATTGCTGCGCGGTCGGCTCGTAGGCGTCGAGCTCGCCGCTGTCGACGATCAGGAAGTCGGCCGACACCGTGATGCGCCCGCCCGGCGACAGCAGCCGCACGCAGGTGTTGCCGAACCCGTCGGTGTAGGTCCGCATCGGCACCGGCGGATCGACCCGCATCGCGTCGGAGGTGAGCAGGTCGATCGCCCGCGAGGGGTGGACGTTGAGCTGGTAGGTGAGCGCCGTCGGGCCGAACGTGTCGTAGCCGATCGTGTAGCCGGTCCGGATCTTCATGGGGCGCTCCGCCGCGAGGAGGAAAGACTTTCCAAATACCGGTAGAGGTGAATGTTCCTCATGCGAAAGTGCCGGAACGGGCATTCGGCGCTCAAAGAGTCGGCAAATGGCGCGGAACCGTCATTCGAGGCTCCCGAAACGTCGGGTGCGTGCCGGCCGGCGGCCGGAACGCGTCGTCGCCGAGGGGCGCGGCGGGCGTCGGTTCACTCCGCCGCGGCCTCGTAGCTGTCGGGGGCCGGGCAGGAGCACATCAGGTTGCGGTCGCCGTAGGCGTTGTCGACGCGGTTGACCGGCGGCCAGTACTTGTCGATGCCGCGCGCGCCCGACGGGAAGCAGGCCGCCTCCCGCGAATAGGGCCGCTCCCAGGCGCCGATCAGGTCCTGGACCGTGTGCGGCGCGTGCTTGAGGGGGTTGTCCGCCCGGTCCGCGCGGCCCTCCTCGATGGCGCGGATCTCGTCGCGGATCGCCAGCATCGCGTCGCAGAAGCGATCGATCTCGGCCTGGGTCTCGGATTCGGTCGGCTCGATCATCAGCGTGCCGGCCACCGGCCAGCTCATGGTCGGCGGGTGGAAGCCGCAATCGATCAGGCGCTTGGCGATGTCCTCGACCGTGATGCCGGCGCTCTTCTGGAAGGGGCGCACGTCGACGATGCACTCGTGCGCGACCCGGCCGTTGGCGCCAGCGTAGAGGATCGGGTAGGCGCGGCCGAGCCGGGCGGCGATGTAGTTGGCGTTGAGGATCGCGACGCGGGTCGCCTGGGCGAGGCCGCGCCCGCCCATCATCAGGCAGTAGCTCCAGGAGATCGGCAGGATCGAGGCCGAGCCGTAGGGGGCCGCCGAGACCGCCCCCTCCTCGCCCGAGCGCGGATCGGAGGGCAGGAACGGGATCAGGTGTGCCTTGACGCCGATCGGCCCCATGCCGGGCCCGCCGCCGCCGTGCGGGATGCAGAAGGTCTTGTGCAGGTTGAGGTGGCTGACGTCGGCGCCGATGTCGCCGGGCCGGGCCAGCCCGACCAGCGCGTTGAGGTTGGCCCCGTCGAGGTACACCTGGCCGCCATGGGCGTGGACGACGTCACAGAGCTCGCGCACCCGCACCTCGAACACCCCGTGGGTCGAGGGGTAGGTGATCATGCAGGCCGCGAGGTTGTCGGAATGCCGCTCGGCCTTGGCGCGGAAATCCGCGACGTCGATGTTGCCGTTCGCGTCGGCGCCGACGACCACCACGCTCATCCCGCACATCTGCGCCGAGGCCGGGTTGGTGCCGTGGGCCGAGGACGGGATCAGGCAGATCGTCCGGTGCGCCGCGCCGCGGGAGAGGTGGTAGCGCCGGATCGCGAGCAGCCCGGCATACTCGCCCTGCGCGCCGGAATTCGGCTGCATCGAGATCGCGTCGTAGCCGGTGATCGCGCACAGCTTCCCGGACAGGTCGCCGATGAGCTCGTGATACCCGGCGGCCTGATCGGCCGGCACGAACGGATGGATCTCCGAGAATTCCGGCCAGGAGATCGGCAGCATCTCGGCGGTGGCGTTGAGCTTCATCGTGCAGGAGCCGAGCGGGATCATCGCCCGGTCGAGCGCCAGGTCGCGGTCGGCGAGGCGGCGCATGTAGCGCGTCATCTCGCTCTCGGCCCGGTTCATGTGGAAGATCGGGTGCGTGAGGTAGGCGGAGGTGCGGACAAGGCCGTCCGGCAGCCGGGACGCGGGCCAGGCCTCGTCGTAGATCGGATCCGTCGCCCCGAAGGCGCACCAGACCGCCTGCAGGATGTCGGGGCGGGTGCGCTCGTCCACCGTGATGCCGATCCGGTCGTCGCCGACCTTGCGCAGGTTCACCCCGTTGGCGACCGCCTGGGCCAGGATCACGCCCTGGAACGCCCCGACCCGGACGGTGATCGTGTCGAAGAAGTGCTCGGGCTCGACCGTGAAGCCCAACGCCGCGAGCCCCTGGGCGAGGCGCACCGCGTCGCGGTGGACGCGCTGGGCGATGGCCTTCAGCCCGGCGGGGCCGTGGAACACCGCGTACATCGAGGCGATGACGGCGAGCAGCACCTGCGCGGTGCAGATGTTCGAGGTCGCCTTCTCCCGGCGGATGTGCTGCTCGCGGGTCTGCAGCGCGAGGCGGTAGGCACGGTGTCCGTGGGCGTCGACCGAGACGCCGACGAGGCGCCCGGGCAGCGCGCGCTTGTGCGCGTCGCGGGTCGCCATGTAGGCGGCGTGCGGTCCGCCGAACCCCATCGGCACGCCGTAGCGCTGCATCGAGCCGATCGCGATGTCGGCGCCCATCTCGCCGGGCGACCTCAGCAGTGTCAGGGCCAGCGGATCGGCCGCGACCGCGGCGATGGCGCCGGCCGCGTGCAGGGCCGCGATCGGCCGCGAGACGTCGTGGATCGCGCCGCAGACGCCGGGATACTGGAAGATCGCCCCGAAGACCGCTTCCGGGTCGAGGTCGGCGAGGGGATCGCCGACGACGATGCGCCAGCCCATCGGCGCGGCGCGCGTCCGCAGCACCGCGATGGTCTGGGGCAGGCAGTCGCGGTCGACGAAGAAGGCCTCGGCCTTCGAGCTGGCGACGCGGCGGGCCATGCCCATCGCCTCGGCGGCGGCTGTGGCCTCGTCCAGCAGCGAGGCGTTGGCGACGTCGAGGCCGGTGAGGTCGCAGACCAGCGTCTGGAAGTTGATCAGCGCCTCGAGCCGTCCCTGGCTGATCTCCGGCTGGTAGGGCGAGTAGGCGGTGTACCAGGCCGGGTTCTCGAAGATGTTGCGCTGGATCGCCGGCGGCATCGTCGTGCCGTGGTAGCCCTGGCCGATCAGCGAGACGAGGACCCGGTTGCGGTCGGCGATCTCGCGCATCCGCTCGATCGCCCGGCGCTCGGTCAGCGCGGGGCCGAAGGCGAGGTCGTCCGCGAGCGGCCGCGCCTGCCGGATGTCGGGGGGCAGGGTGTCGTCGATCAGCGCCTCCAGGCTCGGGGCCGCGACCACCGAGAGCATCGCGTCGATCTCGGCATGGGTCGGGCCGATGTGGCGGCGGTTGGCGAAGTCGTAGGGGTCGTAAAGCGCGGTCATGGCGGCATCCCGGCTTGGAAGGGCGATAAGGCCGCCGGCGCGTCGGCGCCGGCGGCGGAGCGTCGCAGGCGGTTACTTCGGCAGGGCGGCGTAGGCGGCCTCGTCCATCAGCCCGTCCATCTCGGACGGGTCGTCGAGGCGCAGGCGGTAGAGCCAGCCGGCCCCTTGCGGATCGGTGCCGACGGCGGCCGGGTCGCCCGCCGCCGCGTCGTTGACCGCGACGACCTCGCCCGAGAGCGGGGCGTAGACGTCCGAGGCCGCCTTGACCGATTCGACGACGGCCGCCGCCTCGCCCTTCGACAGCTTGGCGCCGACCTTCGGCAGCTCGATGAAGACGAGGTCGCCGAGCTGCTCGGCGGCATGCGCCGTGATGCCGACGGTGACGACCTCGCCCTCCGCCCTCAGCCACTCGTGCGCGTCGGTGAATCGCAGCATGGTCTTGCTCCTGACGGGATGTTTTAGATCCGGCCGCGCTTGAACCCGGCCGGGACGAAGGGGAGGGGGACGACCCGAACCGGCAGGCGCTGGCCGCGGACCTCGGCGAAGACGCGGGTGCCGTCGGTCCCGAGCGCGACGGGCAGCATCGCCATCGCCGCCGGCGCGCCGATCGACGTCGACCTCGCCCCGATCACCGACGGCCAGATCATCAACGTGTTCTGGCGCGGCAAGCTGATCTTCGTCCGCAAGCTCACCGAGAAGGAGGTGACGGACATGAAGGCGATCCCGGAGAGCCAGCTCTCCGATCCGGCTCCCTTCGGCACGCGGGTGAAGAAGGGCCACGACCAGTGGCTCGTGGTCTACGGCAACTGCACCCATCTCGGCTGCGTGCCGATCGGCCACCAGGGCAACTTCGAGGGCTGGGCCTGCCCCTGCCACGGCTCGCAGTTCGACGCGGTCGGCCGCGTCCGCCGCGGCCCCGCCCCGATCAACCTTCCGATCCCGCCCTATTCCTTCCAGACCGACGCGAAGATCCGCATCGGCGAGGAAGCCAAGGCCGCGGCCTGAGACACGAGGGACCGCCCATGAGCGCTCACGCCAACGCCTACGTCCCCAAGAGCCGCCTCGCGAAGTGGTTCGAGGCCCGCCTGCCGATCGTCGGGCTGGTGCACTCGTCGTTCGTCGCCTTCCCGGTGCCGCGCAACCTGAACTACTTCTGGACCTTCGGCGCGATCCTGATCGCCTTCCTCGGCATCCAGATCGTCACCGGCGTCTGGCTCGCGATGCACTACGAGCCCTCGGCGACCCAGGCGTTCAACTCCGTCGAGCACATCATGCGCGACGTGAACTACGGCTGGCTGCTGCGCTACGCCCACGCCAACGGCGCGTCGATGTTCTTCGTCGCGGTCTACGTGCACATCTTCCGGGCGCTGTATTACGGGTCGTACAAGGCCCCGCGCGAGGTGCTCTACATCCTCGGCGTGATCATCTACCTCCTGATGATGGCGACCGCCTTCCTCGGCTACACCCTGCCCTGGGGCCAGATGAGCTTCTGGGGCGCGACCGTCATCACCAACATCCTCGCCGCGATCCCCGTGGTCGGCGACACCATCCAGAGCCTGCTCTGGGGCGGATACTCGGTCGGCAACCCGACGATCAACCGCTTCTTCTCGCTGCACTACCTGCTGCCGTGGATGATCGCCGGCGTCGTGGTGCTCCACGTCTGGGCGCTGCACGTCACCGGCCAGAACAACCCGACCGGCATCCCGATCAAGTCCTCGAAGGACGCGGTGCCCTTCACCCCCTACGCCACGATCAAGGATGTGTTCGCCACCGTGGTGTTCATGATCCTGTTCGCGTGGTTCATCTTCTACCAGCCGAACTATCTCGGCCACGCCGACAACTACGTCCCGGCCAACCCCGCCGTGACCCCGGCCCACATCGTGCCCGAATGGTACTTCCTGCCGTTCTACGCGATCCTGCGCGCGGTGCCGTCGAAGCTCGGCGGCGTGATCCTGATGTTCTCGGCGGTGCTGATCCTCGCGCTTGCGCCGTGGCTCGACACCTCGCGGGTGCGCTCGTGCAACTACCGGCCGATCTACCGCCAGTTCTTCTGGCTGTTCCTAGCGGTCACGGTCATCCTCGGCTGGCTCGGCGCCAAGCCGCCGGAAGGCGGCTACGTCATCGCCTCGCAGATCTGCACCTTCTACTACTTCGCCCACTTCCTCCTCGTGATGCCGATCGTCGGCCTGATCGAGACGCCGAAGGCGCTGCCCGGGTCGATCCTGGAGAGCGTGACCGGGCCGGGCAAGCAGGTGAGCGGGTCCGGGCTGCCGGCGGGCGCCGCCGCGGCGCCGACGACCAAGGGCTGAGGGCAGGACCGGAACCGACGATGAAACTCTCGAGCCTTCTCGCCGCCTCCCTGCTGGCGCTCTCCCTCGGCGCCCCGCTGGGCTCCTCGGCGGCCTCCGCCGAGGACGCGCATGGCGGCAACCAGCCGCCCCGCCTCCAGTGGAGCTACGCCGGCGTGTTCGGCCGCTTCGACCAGGCGCAGCTCCAGCGCGGGTTCCAGGTCTACAAGGAGGTCTGCTCCGCCTGCCACTCGATGAAGCTCGTGGACTTCCGCAACCTCGCGGAGGAGGGCGGTCCCGACTTCTCGGAGAGCCAAGTCAAGGCGCTCGCCGCGACCTACCAGGTCAAGGACGGCCCGAACGACGCCGGCGAGATGTTCGAGCGGCCCGGCCGCCCGGCCGACAAGTTCCCGCCGCCCTTCCCGAACGACCAGGCGGCGGCGGCGGCCAACGGCGGCAAGGCGCCGCCGGACTTCTCGGTGCTGGCCAAGGCCCGCACCTTCGAGCGCGGCTTCCCGTGGTTCATCACCGACGCGCTGCCCTTCGTCGGCTATTCCGAGCAGGGCGTGGACTACATCCACGCGGTGCTGAACGGCTACGAGGAGCCCCCGAAGGGCACCGACGTGCCGGACGGCGTGCACTACAACAAGTACTATCCCGGCCACCTGATCGCGATGCCGAACCCGATCAGCGACGGCCAGGTGACCTACCCGAAGAACGAGGCCGGCCAGCCGGTCGTGCCGGAGACGGTCGACCAGTACACCCGCGACGTGGCGGCCTTCATGGCCTGGGCCGCCGAGCCGCACATGATGGCGCGCAAGGCGCTCGGCTTCCGGGTGATCCTGTTCCTGATCCTGCTCTCGGGGCTGCTGTACTACGTCAAGAAGCGGGTCTGGGCCGACGTCGGCGGCGAGGTCCACGGCCTCCAGCCCGAGCTGCACAAGGCGGGTTGACCGCCCGATCGATCCACGGACGACCGAACGGGCCCCTCGCGGGGCCCGTTCGCGTTTTTGCCGCGCGCGCAGTTCGTGATAGCGGGACGCGGAGATCTCGACCTCGCCGAGACCTGCGCGGGTCCCTTCCCCCGGGGGAAGGAGGACAGGATGAGGGGTGTGCGCCGTCCGGAGAGGTCACGCCCCTCACCCCACCCCTCTTCCCATGGAGAGGGAGCCCCGCAGCGGCTCCTACGCGCCACCTTCGACAACGGACGATCGACATGACGGCAGCGGTGCTCGGTGTGATGGGCGGGTCGGGGGTCTACGACCTGCCGGGGCTCGAGGACGTGCGCGAGGAGCGGGTGGCGTCGCCCTGGGGCGAGCCGTCCGACGCTCTGCGGATCGGGCGCATCGGGGACACCAAGGTGGTGTTCCTGGCCCGCCACGGCCGCGGGCACCGCCTCTCCCCGTCCGGCATCGACTACCGCGCCAACATCGACGCGCTGAAGCGGGCCGGCGTCACCGACCTCGTCGCGCTGTCGGCCTGCGGCTCGTTCCGCAACGAGCTGCATCCGGGCCTGTTCGTGCTCGTCGACCAGTTCGTCGACCGGACGGTGGGGCGCGCGTCCTCGTTCTTCGGGAACGGCTGCGTCGCCCACGTCTCGCTCGCCCACCCGGTCGGCCCGAACCTGCAGAAGCGCATCGCGAACGCGGCGGAGGCGGAGGGGATCGCCGTGCATCGCGGCGGCACCTACGTCTGCATGGAGGGGCCGCAATTCTCCTCGCTCGCCGAATCGAAGAGCTACAAGGCGCAAGGGTTCGACGTGATCGGCATGACCAACATGCCCGAGGCCAAGCTCGCCCGCGAGGCCGAGATCACCTACGCCACCATCGCGATGGTCACCGACTTCGACTGCTGGCATCCGGGCCACGACGCGGTCGACGTGGCCTCGGTCGTCGCGGTGGCGCGGGCCAACGCCGACAAGGCCGCCCGCCTCGTGGCGCGGCTCGCCCGCGACCTGCCCGCGACCCGCGAGGATTGCCCGGCCGGCTCGCACCGGGCGCTCGACGGCGCGATCATGACGGCGCCGTCCCACCGCGACCCGGACCTGCTGGCCAAGCTCGACGCGGTGGCGGGGCGCGTGCTCAAGGATTGAGCCGAGCCCTTCCCCCGGCGACGGCTTCCGCACTAGAAGGCACGAAAGCCGGCCGCGTCGGCCCGGCGAACGAACACTCACGAAGACCATGCGCAGCGCCAGCATCAGCCGGAAGACGGCGGAGACCGACGTGTCGGTCTCGATCGACCTCGACGGCACCGGCAAGGCCGGGATCGCCACCGGGGTCGGCTTCCTCGACCACATGCTCGAGCTGTTCGCCCGGCACGGCCTGTTCGACGTCGAGGCGCGGGTGACCGGCGACCTGCACGTCGACCAGCACCACACGGTGGAGGATTGCGGCATCGCGCTCGGCCAGGCCTTCGCGAAGGCGCTCGGCGACAAGCGCGGCATCGCCCGCTACGCCGACATCCACATGCCGATGGACGAGACGTTGAGCCGGGTCGCGATCGACATCTCGGGCAGGCCGTTCCTGGTGTTCCGCACCGCCTTCCGCGTCGAGAAAATCGGTGCCTTCGACACCGAGCTGGTGCGCGAGTGGTTCCAGGCCTTCGCCATGAACGCCGGCATCACGCTCCACGTCGAGACGTTCTACGGCGACAACGCCCATCACATCGCCGAGAGCTGCTTCAAGGGGCTGGCCCGCGCCTTGCGGAAGGCCGTCGCGGTCGATCCCCGCGAGGAGGGACGCGTTCCCTCGACCAAGGGTTCGCTCTAGGCGAGGATCGCGGACGGCCGTCGCGGCGGGCTCGCGCAGCCGCCTCCGGCGTTCGGCCGACAGGAAAGGGAAGGGGTCGCCATGAGGATGCGCAGCTACACGCTCCATCTGCCGCACGAGGCCCGCTCCGGCGAGGCGCACGACCTCGACCGGGCGCAGCTGGTGCCGGACGGGTTCTCGTGGGCGGCCTTCGCCTTCTCGGTGCTGTGGTTCCTCTATCACCGCCTCTGGCTCGCAGCCCTGCTGGTGCTGGCCGGGCTCGGCGCCACCGCGCTCGTCGGCTACGGCCTCGGCCTGTCGCCCGCCGCCGGCACCGCGATCACGCTGCTGGTCCTGGTGCTGATCGGGCTCGAGGCGTCCTCGCTCCGGCGCTGGACGCTCGCCCGCAACGGCCGGCCGGCGCGCGACGCGGTGGTGGCCTTCAACGCCGACGAGGCCGAAGCCAAGGCGATGACGCGCTGGCTCGACCCCGCCCCCGCGCCGACCGTCCGGGCCTCGACCGCGTTCGCGGGCAACCGCGCGGCCGAGCCTGTGATCGGCCTGTTTCCCGCGCAGGGCGGCCGGTGAGCGTCTTCGAGGAACAACGACCGTGAGCGCCGAGACCGTCGCGATCATCGATTACGGGTCGGGCAACCTGCACTCGGCGGCCAAGGCCTTCGAGCGGGCGGCCCGCGAGGCCGGGCTGCCGGAGACCCGCATCGTCGTCACCGGCGATCCGGACGCGGTCGCGCGCGCTGACCGGATCGTGCTCCCCGGGGTCGGCGCCTACGCCGATTGCCGCCGCGGGCTCGACGCCGTCCCCGGCCTCGTGGCGGCGATGACCGATGCCGCCATCGGGTCGGGGCGTCCCTTCCTCGGCATCTGCGTCGGCATGCAGCTGATGGGAACGCGCGGCCTCGAATACGAGACCACGGAAGGCCTCGGCTGGATCTCCGGCGACGTCGGCCCGATCCGGCCGTCCGACCCCACGCTCAAGATCCCGCACATGGGCTGGAACACCCTGACGCCGTCCCGCGACCATCCGCTGCTCGACGGCATCCGCACCGGGCCGGACGGGCTGCACGCCTACTTCGTGCACAGCTTCGCCCTGAAGGCGGATCGCCCGGACGAGGTCGTCGCCGAGGCGGCCTACGGCGGTCCCGTCACCGCGATGGTGGCGCGCGACAACCTCGCCGGCACCCAGTTCCACCCGGAGAAGAGCCAGCATCTCGGGCTGGCCCTGCTTGCGAACTTTCTGCGCTGGCGGCCGTAACCGCCGCGCCCTCCGTCGAACGACCAGAAGAAACGAGCGTCCGCGTGATCCTGTATCCGGCCATCGATCTCAAGGAAGGACACTGCGTCCGCCTCGTGCAGGGCGACATGGCCCAGGCCGTGGTGTTCAACGACGACCCGGCGGCGCAGGCCCGGGCCTTCGCCGAGCAGGGCTTCTCCTGGCTCCACGTGGTCGACCTCGACGGTGCCTTCGCCGGGGCGCCGATGAACGCGGCCGCCGTCGACGCGATCCTCGCCCAGGTCGACATCCCGGTGCAGCTCGGGGGCGGCATCCGCGAGATGCGCACGCTGGAGGGCTGGCTCGAGAAGGGCGTCGCCCGGGTGATCATCGGCACGGCGGCCGTGCGCGACCCGGCCTTCGTCCACGAGGCGGCGCGGCGCCATCCCGGCAGGATCGCGGTGGGCATCGACGCCAAGGACGGGCGCGTCGCGGTGGCGGGCTGGGCCGAGACCTCGAGCATGACCGCCGAGGACCTCGGCCGCCGGTTCGAGGATGCCGGCGTCTCGGCGATCATCTACACCGACATCGCCCGCGACGGCATCCTGAAGGGCCTCAACATCGAGATGACGGTGGCGCTCGCCGAAGCCGTGAGCATCCCGGTGATCGCGTCGGGCGGCCTCGCCTCGATCGAGGACGTGCACCGCCTGCTCGAGCCCGATTGCGCGATGCTGGCCGGTGCGATCACGGGGCGCGCCCTCTACGACGGCCGCATCGACCCGCGCGCGGCGCTGTTCGCGATCAGGGCGGCGCGCGGAGGCGGCGCTTCGTGATAGGCTCGCCCGGTCAAGGGTTTGCCGGGAGGCGGCGATGACGGCTTCGGCGAAGGCGGCGCGACCGGCCGAGACCGGGACGGCCTACGCGGACGACTTCTACACCTGGACGCAGGAGCAGGGGGCACGCCTCCGGGCGGGCGACCTGACCGGCCTCGATCGGGAGAACCTCGCCGAGGAGATCGAGAGCTTGGGTCGCAGCCAGTTCAGCAGCCTCGTCGGCGCGTGGCGCATCGTCCTGCTGCATATGCTCAAGTGGGATCACCAGCCATCGCGACGGACGCGAAGCTGGGTGATCTCGATCGCGACGCATCGGGTGGCTGCGGCCGACGAGCTGGCGGACAGTCCCGGCCTGAAGAGCCGTCGGGTGGAAGCGATGGAACGCGCCTACCGCCGCGCCCGTCTCGAAGCGGCTGACGAGACCGGCCTTCCGCTGAAGACCTTTCCCGAAACCTGCCCCTACACCCACGACGAGATGCTCACGCGTCCCTTCGCGATCGACCCCGACGACACGACCGCCTGAAGGCTCCCAGCGTGCTCAAGACCCGCATCATCCCCTGCCTCGACGTCAAGGACGGCCGCGTCGTCAAGGGCGTGAAGTTCCTCGAGCTGCGCGACGCGGGCGATCCGGTCGAGGCGGCCAAGGCCTACGACGCGGCCGGGGCCGACGAGCTCTGCTTCCTCGACATCACCGCGAGCCACGAGGCGCGCGGCACCCTGCTCGACGTGGTGAGCCGCACGGCGGAGGCCTGCTTCATGCCGCTCACCGTCGGCGGCGGCGTGCGCGCGGTCGCGGACGTGCGCGCGCTGCTGCTCGCCGGCGCCGACAAGGTCGCGATCAACACCGCGGCCGTGAACGATCCCGACCTCGTCGCTCGGGCCGCCGAGAAGTTCGGCGCGCAATGCGTCGTGGTGGCGATCGACGCCAAGCGCACCTCCGCGCCGGGCGAGCCGGACGCGTGGCAGATCTTCACCCATGGCGGCCGCACCCCCACCGGCCTCGACGCGATCGCCTTCGCCCGCACGGTGGCGGCCAAGGGAGCGGGCGAATTGCTCGTCACCTCCATGGACCGGGACGGGACGCGCTCGGGCTACGACCTCGCGCTGATCCGCGCCGTCGCCGACGCGGTGACCGTGCCGGTGATCGCCTCGGGCGGCGTCGGCGGGCTCGACGACCTCGTGGCCGGCGTCGCCGAAGGCCATGCCAGCGCGGTGCTCGCGGCCTCGATCTTCCATTTCGGGGAAGCCAGCGTCGCCGAGGCCAAGGCGCACATGGCGGCGGCCGGCCTCGCGATGCGGCTGGACGCCTGACCCGAGATCGGGAAGACGCCGGGGGCCGCGGCCGGATCCGGCACCATTTTTCCGACAATTCCACCCGCCCGTCGCGCAAATGCGGGTGGCGAGGCGCTGCTGTGCCGGCTCCCGTCTTGCCCGGCGCCCGCCGTTGACGCAGGTTCCGGCGACGGCATCGTCGTTTCCGAACCCTGCCGCACGGGTCCTCTATGTCCGCCTACACCCTCGACGACCTCGCCCGCCTGGTGGCGAGCCGCGCCGGCACCGCGCCCGACCAATCGTACACGGCCAAGCTGCTCGCGGGCGGCCCGGCCAAGGCCGCCAAGAAGCTCGGCGAGGAGGCGGTGGAGGCCGCCATCGCCGCGGTGCAGGGCGACAAGACCGGGCTGACCAACGAGGCGGCGGACGTGCTCTACCACCTCGTGGTGCTGCTGCGCGCCGGCGGCGTCGAGCTCTCCGCGGTGATGGCGGAGCTGGAGCGCCGCACGGCGCAGAGCGGCATCGCCGAGAAGGCGTCGAGGCCGCCGGCATGAAGGCGGCCGCGCTCGCCGCCGGCCAGACCCCGGTGACGGGGCAGAACCCGGTCACCGGCGACGGGTCGGAGCGGCTGTCGCCCTACCGCCTGTTCAGCCGCGAATCCTGGGCGCAGCTGCGCGCCGACACGCCGCTGACGCTGACGCAGGAGGACATCGAGCGCCTGCAATCGCTGAACGACCCGATCTCGGTGGAGGAGGTGGTCGCGATCTACCTGCCGCTGTCGCGGCTGCTCGCGCTCTACGTCGCGGCGAGCCAGGGCCTGTTCAAGGCGACCCAGCGCTTCCTGATGGCCGAGCGCGAGACCAAGGCGCCCTACATCATCGGGCTCGCCGGATCGGTGGCGGTGGGCAAGTCGACCACGGCCCGCGTGCTCGCCGCGCTGCTCGCGCGCTGGCCGAACACCCCGAAGGTCGACCTCGTCACCACCGACGGGTTCCTGCTGCCGAACGCCGCGCTCGCCGCGCAGGGCATCATGGACCGGAAGGGATTTCCCGAGAGCTACGACACCGCCGCCCTGCTGCAGTTCCTGCACGACGTGAAATCGGGCCGGAAGCGCGTCACCGCTCCGCTCTACTCGCACCTCGTCTACGACCGGGTGGACGGCGAGGAGCGGGTGGTCGAGAGCCCCGACATCCTGATCGTCGAGGGCCTGAACGTGCTGCAGCCGGCCCGCCTACCGCGCGACGGCACCGCGATTCCGTTCGTCTCCGACTTCTTCGACTTCTCGATCTACCTCGACGGGCACGAGGACGATCTGCACCGCTGGTACGTGATGCGCTTCATGCGCCTGCGGCAGACCGCGTTCCGCGACCCCCGCTCGTATTTCCGCAAGTACGCCGAGGTGCCCGAATCGGAAGCGCTCGCCATCGCCGACCGGCTGTGGACGACGATCAACCTGCCGAACCTGCGCGACAACATCCTGCCGACCCGCCAGCGCGCCAGCCTGATCCTGGCCAAGGGCGCGAGCCACCGCATCGAGAGCGTCGCGCTGCGGCGGTTGTAGGACCCCGCTCAGGCGAACGGAAACGCCGCCTCCGCGACATAGGGCCCGCCCCCGGTCGAGTCGCGCGCCGAGTACAGCACCACCTGCGTCGCGGAAAAGCGCAGCGGCGTGAAGATCGGCGCCTGCGACAGGTACATCGCCACCGTCTCGGGCGTGGCCTCGCGGCGCAGGCGCGCCAGCGTCACGTGCGGCACGAACCTGCGCCGTTCCGGCTCGGCGCCCGCCCGGCGGATCAGGCGCTCCTGCTCGGCCTGGAGGTCCATCAGATCGGCGTTGGCGGCGACGCTGGCGAGCAGCGCGCGCGGCTTGTCGCCGCCGAACACCGAGAGGCCGTCCAGCACCACCTCGAGCGCCGGCCGCGCCCGCATCTCCGACAGCGCCTCGACCGCGTCCTCGGCAAGCGCGACCGGCACGTTGCCGAGGAAGCGCAGGGTGACGTGGTGATCCGACGGCTCGATCCAGCGTGCGCCCTGCAGGCCGCCGCGGAACGGCGCCAGCCCGGCGGCGATCTCAGGCGGGAGGCCGAGCGCCGTGAACAGGCGCGGCATCGCTAACGAGCCCCGGCCGGGAGCCGCCCGAGGAAGGTCTCGACCGAGGGCAGGATGCCGGCCACGATCACGTCGACGCCCTTGGCGTTCGGGTGGAGCCCGTCGTCGAGGGTGTAGGCGCGGTCGCCGACCATGCCGGCCATGAAGAACGGGTACAGCACGAGGTCGTAGGTCCGGGCGAGATCCGGGTAGATCGCGTCGAAGCGCGCGACGTAGTCGGGCCCGAGGTTGGTCGAGGCCCGCATGCCGGCGAGCAGCACCGGGATGCCGCGCGCCTTCAGCCGCGTCACGATCGCCTCCAGCGCCTTCCGCGTCACGGCGGGATCGGTGCCGCGCAGCATGTCGTTGGCGCCGAGCTCCAGGATCACCCCGTCGGTGCCGTCGGGCACCGACCAGTCGACCCGGTCGAGGCCGTTGGTGGCGGTCTCGCCCGAGACGCCGGCATTGGCGACCGTCACCGTCCGGCCTTTCGCCGCGAGCGCCCGCTCCAGCACCGCCGGGAAGGCGGAGCTCGCCGGAAGGCGGTAGCCCGCGGTGAGGCTGTCGCCGAGCGCGACGAGCCGGATCGGCTTCGATTCGGGCTTCGGATCCGCCTTGGCCGGCGCGAGGCCCGCCATCGACAGGACCAGCCCCGCTGCGGCAAAGAGCGCCATCAGCGCCGCCCTGCGCCGGCCATCATGGCGTGGCTCCGTCGCGCTCGCCATATCGGGCCCGCGCGCATCGCCCGGCACGGGTCGTGCCGGAGCGCACCGAACGTTCGTCCGCCAACCGTGATCTCCGTCCCGCATGTTCGCCATCCGCCACAGATCGGCTCGACCGTGACCGCCGACAACCCCTCTCCCGGCAAGACCTCGCCTGCCATGTCCGCGTCCGGGACGCCAGCCATCGCTCTCTCTGGCATCGACCTCAGCCTCGGGCGGGGGGCCGCCCGCGTCCACGTGCTGCGCGGCATCTCGCTCGACGTCGGCCGCGGCGAGGCGGTCGGCCTCGTCGGGCCGTCGGGCTCCGGCAAGTCGACCCTGCTGATGGTGATGGCGGGCCTCGAGCGGCCCGATGCCGGCGCGATCCGGATCGAGGGCACCGACCTCGGCGCCCTCGACGAGGACGCGCTCGCGCGCTTCCGCGGCCGGCGGATCGGCATCGTGTTCCAGGCCTTCCACCTCGTCCCGACGATGACCGCCCTGGAGAACGTCGCCCTGCCGCTGGAGCTGGCCGACAAGCCGGACGCCCATGCCCGCGCCCGGCGGGAACTCGAAGCCGTCGGCCTCGGCCACCGGCTGCACCACTACCCGGCCCAGCTCTCGGGCGGCGAGCAGCAGCGCGTCGCCATCGCCCGCGCCGTGGCACCGGACCCGGCGATCCTGGTCGCCGACGAGCCGACGGGCAATCTCGACGAGGCGACCGGCCGCCAGATCGTCGACCTGCTGTTCGCGCTGAAGCGCGACCGCGGCGCGACGCTCGTCCTCGTCACCCACGATCCGGGGCTCGCCCGCCTCTGCGACCGCACCGTGCGCCTGCGCTCGGGGCGGATCGAGGAGCCGGTGGCGGCCTGATGCACGGCACCCTCTCCCAGCCCCGGCCGACGCCCGCCTCGCGCCTGCCGCTGACCCTGCGCCTCGCGCTGCGCGAGCTCCGCGGGGGCTTGCGCGGCTTCGCCGTGTTTCTCGCCTGCATCGCGCTCGGCGTCGCGGCGATCGCCGGGGTCGCCTCGATCTCGCGCTCGCTGTCGGACGGGCTCGGCCGCGAGGGCAAGCGCATCCTCGGCGGCGACCTCAGCTACAGCCTGATCAACCGCGAGGCGACGGAGCCGGAGCGCGCGGTGCTCGACGCGCAGGGGCGTGTCGACGTGGTCGCCTCGCTCCGCGCCATGGCGGTGGCGGGCGAGGGCGCGGCGCTGGTCGAGCTGAAGGCGGTCGATGCCGGCTACCCGACCGCCGGAGAGCTCGTCACCGAGCCGCAGGCGCCCCTCGCCGACCTGCTGGCCGAGCGTGACAGGATCGACGGCGCGCTCGCCGACCCGGCGCTGCTGACCCGCCTCGACCTCAAGGTCGGCGACCGGATCACGCTCGCCGGCCGGCCCTTCGCCATCCGCGCGACCCTCGTCTCGGAGCCCGACAAGATCGCCGGCGGCATCGGCTTCGGGCCGCGGCTGATCGTGTCGCAAGATGCGCTGCGCCGCACCGGCCTGGTCCAGCCGGGAAGCCTTAACCGCTGGAGCTACCGGCTGCTGCTGCCCGGCGCCGACGATGCGGGCCTCGACGCCGCCGC
>NZ_VRUV01000339.1:0-4987 GCF_008039455.1 Methylobacterium sp. WL116 | reverse complement strand
CCGCCGCGAGGCGATCCGCCGCCGGCGCCCGAGAAGGCTGCGCCGCGCACCTACGGGCAGTCGGCATCGGCGAAGCCCGAGGATGCGGCGATCGATGCGCGGGCACGGGCGAAGGATGTCGGGACGCTCGAGGAGCTCGAGGCGTTGATGGCGACCTTCGACGCCTGCCCGCTGAAGTTCACCGCGAAGAACCTCGTCTTCGCCGACGGCAATCCGGCCGCGAAGCTCATGTTCATCGGCGAGGCGCCCGGCGCCGACGAGGACCGCATCGGCAAGCCGTTTATGGGCCGCTCGGGCCAGCTGCTCGACCGGATGATGGCGGCGATCGGCCTCGACCGGACCAAGGCCTACGTCGCCAACGTGGTGCCCTGGCGGCCGCCGGGCAACCGCGAGCCGACGATCCAGGAATTGGCCGTGTGCCGGCCGTTCCTGGAGCGCCAGATCGAGCTGGCCGACCCCGACATCATCGTCTGCCTCGGCAGCCCGGCGACGAAGGCGATCACCGGCACCAAGGACGGCATCCTGAAGGCGCGCGGGCGGTTCTACCCCTACGCGATGCCTCACCGCACCGTGCGGGCCCTCGCCACCCTGCACCCGGCCTACCTGCTGCGGCAGCCGATGCAGAAGCGGCTCGCCTGGCGCGATTTCCGGCTGCTGCGCACCGCGCTCGACGGAAAAGCTTGACCGTTCCGGCGGAACCGTCCTTCGGCCTGTGTCATTACCCTGCGACTCGCGATAACGGCGTCGTGAGAACGAGTGGCGGTCGAGACCATGCGCTGGGACGATTTTCGGAGTTCGGACAACGTCGAGGATCGTCGCGGCGAGGGCGGCGGTGGCGGGATGGGCTTTCCGGGCGGCGGCGCCGGCGGCCTCGGCATCGGCGCGATCGTCGTCATCCTGATCATCAGCTGGGTCACGGGCATCAACCCGGCGATCCTGATGGGGGGCGCCGAGCAGATCACCCGTGGCGGCGGCAGCCAGCGCGAGGAGCCGGCCGATCCGCAGACCCAGACGCGCCGCAAGACCGCGCCGACCGACGACAGCGGCCGCTTCGCCTCCAAGATCCTCGGCAACACCGAGGACGTATGGAGCCAGATCCTGCCGAACCAGACCGGCAAGCAGTACACCCCGACGACGATGGTGCTCTACACCGGCGGCACCCGCAGCGGCTGCGGCTCGGCCCAGGCCGCGATGGGCCCGTTCTACTGCCCGCTCGACAAGAAGGTCTATCTCGACACGGGCTTCTTCAAGGAGATGGAGCAGAAGTTCGGCGTGAAGGGCGACTTCGCCTACGCCTACGTCATCGCCCACGAGGTCGGCCACCACGTGCAGGACGTCCTCGGCATCCTCGGCAAGGTGCAGGCCCGGCAGCAGCAGGCGTCCTCGAAGCGAGACGCCAACGCGCTCTCCGTGCGGATCGAGCTGATGGCCGACTGCCTCGCCGGCGTCTGGGCCAAGAACTCCAACGACAAGTACAACGCGCTCGAGCAGGGCGACATCGACGAGGCGATGAACGCGGCGAGCGCGATCGGCGACGACAAGCTGCAGAAGCAGAGCCAAGGCTACGCCGTGCCGGATTCGTTCACCCACGGCTCGTCCGAGCAGCGCCAGCGCTGGTTCATGAACGGCTACAAGAGCGGCCAGACGAAGTCCTGCGACACGTTCCGGACCGCGAACAACTGACCCTCGCCAGCTTGCTCCCTCCTCTGCGGGGGAAGCGATGCGGCTCCCGACGATTCCGAGCGCTCGGGCTGGCACGCACGAGCGCTCGCCGCGCGTCGAACCATGCCGTGACGGCAATGCGGGAGAGAATGGTGGACGGTGCAGGGATCGAACCTGCGACCTTTCCCGTGTGAAGGGAACGCACTACCGCTGTGCTAACCGTCCGTACCGCGAGGCGACACGCTGTCGCCGCGACCGGGGCGACTGGCGCTGGCGCCTTCGATCCCGGGACGAGGGCCTTCTAGGGCGGGGTAGGCGGCGGCGTCAAGCTGCAGAACCGGCGCGACCGCCCACCAATGTCGACGGCCGCGCCGGCTCCGATCGGAAAACCGCCTCGGGCCCTACTGGCCGCCGGCGTTGCCGCCGCCGCCGCGGCCCATCTGGGGAACGCCGCGCTCGGGCTGGTCGGCGTTGCCGCCCGCCGCGGAATCCGTCGTGACCGTCGCCGCGCCGGTGCCGGTCGGCGCGACCACGGCGCCGGCCCCGGAGCCGCTGTTGGTGGCGCCACCCGGAACCGCGACGGTGCCCGGCGGCGTGCCCGGCGCGACCTGCTGAGGCGGGTTCGGCTGGCGGATCGGTGCCGGTGCGTTGCTCTGGGCGAAGGCCGGCGTCGCCGCGGCGACGACGGTGGCGAGGAGAATCGATCGCATCGGAGGGTGATCTCCCTGGATAGTGGACGCCGCGCTGCGCGCAGCCGGTCGAACGACACAGGTCTTCAACCGCGAAACCCGACGCGCGTTTCCATCGGTCCTCGCGGGGCGTGCGGCTCCCTCCGTCCGACGGGCTGTGGCCGAGCGGGTCGATTGGGGGTTATGAGCCCAGCATGGCTCCTCTCGTCCGCTTCGCGCCGTCTCCGACCGGCTTCCTCCACATCGGCAATGCGCGCCCGGCGCTGCTGAACGCGCTGTTCGCCCGCGCGCGCGGCGGCCGCTTCCTGCTCCGGCTGGACGACACCGACCGCGAACGCTCGACCGAGGCCTTCGCCGAGGCGATCGAGACCGACCTCGCCTGGCTCGGCATCGTGCCGGATCTACGCGCCCGCCAATCCGACCGGACCGCGATCTACGACGCGGCCGCCGACAGGTTGAAGGCGTTCGGCCGACTCTATCCCTGCTACGAGACGTCGGAGGAGCTGGAGCGGCGGCGCAAGCGCCAGCTCGGCCGCGGCCTGCCGCCGATCTACGACCGCGCCGCGCTCGCCCTCACCGCCAACGAGCGGGCGGCGATGGAGGCCGAGGGCCGCATCCCGCATTGGCGCTTCAAGCTCGAGCCGCGCGTCGTCGCCTGGGACGACCTCGTCCGCGGCGAGGCCCATGTCGACTGCGCCTCGCTCTCGGACCCGGTGCTGGTGCGGGCCGACGGCAGCTACCTCTACACGCTGCCCTCGGTGGTCGACGACGCCGACCTCGGCGTCACCCACGTGATCCGCGGCGAAGACCACGTCACCAACACCGGCGTTCAGGTGCAGATCTTCGAGGCGCTGGCGGCGACGCTGCCGATCTTCGGCCACCACAACCTGCTGACCACGGCGGACGGGGAGGGGCTTTCCAAGCGCCTCGGCCACCTCTCGCTGCGGTCCTTGCGCGAGGCGGGCTACGAGCCGGCCGCCGTCCGCTCGCTCGCCGTGCTGACCGGATCGGCGGAGGCGGTCCGCGCCGTCGCGACGCTGGACGAGCTCGCCGGCCTCGTCGACCTCGCCCACATCTCGCGGGCGCCGGCAAAGTTCGACCCGCACGAGCTCGACGGGCTCAACGCCCGCATCCTGCACGCGATGCCCTTCGCCGACGCCGCCGAGCGCCTGGACGCGCTCGGCATCCCGGCCGCGGTCGCCGAGCCGCTGTGGCTCGCGGTGCGGGCCAACCTGCACAGGATCGACGAGGTCCGGGACTGGTGGGGGGTGGTGGCCGGGCCGGTGACACCGGTGATCGCAGACGCCGCCGTGACGGCGGCGGCCCTCGACACCCTTCCGCCCGAACCCTACGGACCCGAAACCTGGAAGGCCTGGACGACGACGATCCGCGAGCGGACCGGCGCCAAGGGCAAGGCGCTGTTCATGCCGCTGCGCCTGGCGCTCACGGGGCTGGAGCACGGGCCCGACCTTGCGGGCCTGCTGCCGCTGATCGGCCGGGACCGCGCCGGGCGACGGCTCGCCGGAGAGACCGCCTGAGACGCCGCCTCCCGGGCGGATCCTGGAAAAACGTCGGCCGGCTCTACTCGGCGAGATCGAGGAGATGGCGGCCCTCGCGATCGTCGATCTCGATGATCCACAGGTCGGAATCGAACCGGATCTCCTTGGTCAGGCGCTCCTCCGCATCGAGCGGCGTGCCCTCCGAGACCATCGCCACGAAGCGACGCCCGCCGGTATCCTCGTCCTCGAACAGCGCTTGCGGCGCCGGCCCGTAGAGGTCGGCGCGGCCGTCGAGGCGATCGACCTTGACGAAGATCGCGCCGGCCTCCGCCGCGCCCCGGCGGCGCTGCACCGCGGAGATCCCCTCGACGGCCAGTCGCCGCAGATGGGCCGAAACCCAGAAATCGGAGCGCAGGCGCGGCATGGACCCTCCCGGTGCGGATGCGCGCCGGGCATGCGCAGCGCCGGACCGCGATGCAATCAGGCCGGGGGCAGGGCCGCGCGGGCGGCGAGCTCGCGAAGCGTGCGGCCAGCGGCCTCGCCCTTCACCGGCAGCTTGCGGTCGCGCTCGAACTTCTCGATCGCCGCGCGGGTGGTCGCTCCCATCAGCCCGTCGGCCTTGAGCGGGCCGTAGCCGAGCTTCGACAAGGCCTTCTGCGCCTGCATCACCGCCGGCTGCGGCTTGGGCGGCGCGACGGCACTCTTGGGCGTCACCGAAGCGGTCGTCTCGTCGGATCGGATCAGGTCGGCGATCGGATCGCGGGCGGCGGGCCTGGCGGCCTCTGCTGCCTTGAGAGGCGTGCGCGCCGTCTCGGCCGGCCGGTCGGCATCGGCGACCTTCTCAGGTACCGACCTCGCGGCGGGGTCCTTTCTCGCGGCATCCTTGCTCACCGCATCCTTGCTCATCGCATCTTGGCGGATCACGATCTTTGGCAGGATCGGGGCCGGGTGGCGCCCGTTCTGGTAGCCGAGGGCGTTCATCGAGACGACCACCACTGCGCCGAACGCGACCACGCCGCCGAACAGCGCGCCGGGATTGCGCCGGCACATCCGGGGGTGTGGCTTATGCGGGTCGGAGGCTGCGGGGGGGGTGCGGTGTGGGGGGGGGGGGGGGGGGGGGGGGGGGGGGGGGGGGGG
>NZ_VRUV01000338.1:0-4990 GCF_008039455.1 Methylobacterium sp. WL116 | reverse complement strand
GCCGCGGCGCAGGCGGAGGCGGACGCCCAGGCTGCGCGCGCGATCCGCACGCCGGCGATGGAGGTCCAGAGCGGTGAGCGGTGAGGCGGACGCCGCCCTTCCCCCTCCCCCTGAAGCGGGGAAGGGTCCCCCCCGCAGCAGGGGGAGAGAGCGGAGCGCGTCGTCCGGAGACGGCGCTCCCCTCTCACGGCCCTCGCCGACGCGAGACCCTCCCTCCCCCGCTTCGGGGGGAGGGAAGACCGTGCCACCCGATGCCGGCCGCTTCGTCACCGGCTCGATCCTGCGCCACGTGGTGGTGATGAGCGCCACCGGCTCGATCGGCCTGATGGCGGTGTTCGTCGTCGACCTGCTGTCGCTGCTCTACGTGTCGAAGCTCGGCGACACCGACCTCACCGCCGCGGTCGGCTTCGCCGCGATCGTCCAGTTCTTCGCCATCGCCATCAACATCGGCCTGATGATCGCCGCCGGCGCCCTGGTCAGCCGCGCGATCGGCGCCGGCGACCGGGACGGCGCGCGGCGGATCGCGACCTCGTCGACGCTGCTCGGGCTCGCCGCCTCCGCCCTCCTCGTGGCGCTGCTGCTGCCGCTGTCGGACCCGCTGCTGCGGGCGATCGGCGCGGAGGGCGAGACGCTGACCGTGGCCGAGCGCTTCCTCTGGATCGCCCTGCCCTCGAACGTGCTGATGGGCCCGGGGATGATGTTCTCCGGGCTGCTGCGCGCGGTCGGCGCCGCGCGCCAGGCGATGTTCGTGACGCTCGGCGGCGCGCTGGTGACGGTGGGGCTCGATCCGCTGCTGATCTTCGGGGCCGGGCTCGGGGTCGACGGGGCGGCGATCACCACCTGCGTGGCGCGCGCCACCTTCGCGCTGATCGGCTGGCACGGGGTGCGCCAGCACCGGATGCTGGCGCCCGCGAGCCTCGCGGCGACGGTCGCCGACGCGCCGCTGGTGTTCCGGATCGCGCTGCCGGCGGTGCTCACCAACCTCGCGCCGTCGGTGGCGAGCGCCTTCCTCGCCCACGTGCTCGCCCGCTACGGCGCGGTGGCGGTGGCGGCCAACGTGGTGATTGACCGGCTCACCCCGGTGGCCTTCGGCGGGCTGTTCGCCCTGTCGGGCTCGATCGGCCCGATCCTCGGCCAGAACTGGGGCGCCCGCCGCTTCGACCGGATGCGCGGCGTGCTCCGCGACGGCGCGCTCGTGACCTTCCTCTACGTGGCGGTGGTGTGGGCCGCCTTGGTGCTCGCCCGCGGCCCGCTGATGCGGCTGTTCGCGCTCGACGGGGTCGCCGCCGACCTGTTCGGCTTCTTCTGCCTCGTCAGCGGCGGGGTGTGGTTCTTCAACGGCCTGCTGTTCCTGGCCAACGCCGCGTTCAACAACCTCGGCTTCCCGTTCCGCTCGACCCTGCTCAACTGGGGCCGGGCGACGCTGGGCACGATGCCGATGGCGCTCGCGGGCGCCGCCCTGTACGGGCCGCGCGGGGTTCTCGCCGGCGTCGGCATCGGCTCGCTCGCCTTCGGGCTGGCCGGCATCCTGATGGCCGCCCGCACGGTCACGCTGCTCGAGCGCGACGTCGTGGTGCCGGCGCGCGCGCCCGATCCCGAGGCGAGCGTCGCCGCCGGCCCGGCCCATGGCGGCGCGCTGGTGTAGCGCGCCGCGTCGCGTCGGCAGGCGCGACGTCCCCGGCATCCCGGCCGGGACGCGATCCCCGGTGGATGCGCGGCACCGATCGCGCCGGGACGCGCCCGAACGTTGGCCGGCAACTGGCCAGCGGCGTCGATAAGGGTCTAGACTTGGAACGCGCGGCCCGCGATGCGGTTTTCCGCGCGGCGAACAGACCAAGGCCGCGTGATGTTCAACCCGCTCGACATGCTTCAGGCCCAGAACGGCGCCGGGATGCAGAGTGTGGCCCAGCAGTTCGGCCTCACCCCCGAGCAGACGCGCCGGGCGATGGAGGCCCTGATGCCGGCCTTCGCGCTCGGGCTGCAGCGCAGCGCCGTCCCCGACCCGACCGGCCTGTCGCAGATGTTCGGGCTGGCCGGCGCCCGCCCCGCCGCGAGCCCGGCACCCAGCCCGGCCGAGACCATGCTCGGGCAGATGTTCGGCTCGCCGGCCCTCACCCAGGCGATCCTGCAGCAGGCCTCCTCGGCCAGCGGCGTCGGCTCGCAGGTGCTGCGCCAGATGCTGCCGATGATGGCCGGCGCGGTGGTCGCGAGCATCGTCCACATGCTGCTGAACCAGCAGGCTCCGGAGGCCAAGCCGGCGCCCGCCCCGGCGCCCTCGCCGTTCGCGGTCGCGCCGGGCTGGGCCGAGATGATGAAGGCGTTCGTCCCGGCGCAGGCCGCGCCGGAGGCGCAGAAGCAGGCCGCCAGGCCCCCGGTCTCGAAGCCCCAGGTCTCGAAGCCCGCACCGAAGCCGGAACCCGATGCCGCCGGCGGCATGTTCCAGCAGATGCTGAAGACCGGCGCCGAGGTTCAGGAACAGAACGTCAAGGCGATGCAGGGCCTGTTCGAGGCGTTCTGGGCCGAGGCCGACCCCGCCAAGGCGGCCGCGGCCAAGCCCTCGGGCACGACGCCGAACGCCGACCCCGCCTCGGAGCCGGACGCGTCGCACCGGTCGCGTAAGGGCCGGCCGGGGACGCGCTGAGGTTGGTCAGTTCTGGCTGACCGCGTTTCCGATGGTCTGGTAGACGGTGCTGACCTTGGACGCGTAGAGGCGCAGGCTGCCGACGATGGCCAGGAAGACCAGCCCCGAGATCAGGGCGTACTCGATGCTCGTCGCGCCGCGCGCGTCGGCGGCGAAGCGGCGCTTCGGCGGCACGGCTCCGGCCCCTTTCGACAGTTCGACGGCCGTCCTCGACATCGATGATCGCCTTCCTCGGCCGAACCGGCACACGGCGACCCTACCCGCGCGACCTTGAGGATGTTTTAACTCGATCGGCGACGGGCGACGGTCGCGGCATCCGCCGAAGCAGGATCCGTGCGACCGGCCGTTTTGCGGGTCCCCTCCCCCGCTTGCGGCGAGAGGGGATGGGCGCTCGGGCGACCCGTCGGGAGCGGGCCCGCGCGGGCGCCTTCGCCCCGCTCAGCCGTGGCCGGCTTCCTTGCGCAGGGCGTCGATGCGCTTGGAGGCCTCGGCCTTGTCGATGTCGGGATCGAACGCCTCGGGCTCCTTGGTCTCCTCCGACAGGGTCTTGAGATAGGAGGCCTGCGCACCGGTCATCGGCTCGCCGCCGGTGGTCCACTGGTCGGGATCCTTGATCTGGTTCGACACGTCCTTCGGGTCGGTCTTCGGGTTCTCGTTCGAAGCGGACTTCGTGTCGGACTTGGCGTCGGACTTCGAATCGGACTTCGCCGTGGTCTTGGCAGCGGCCTTGGTCATCGGGCACTCACGCGTTCATGGAATGTTCCGTCAGAACGCGGCCCGCATCCCCGAGGTTCCCCGCCGGCCGGAACCGGCGGGGGATAAGACGCCTCAGGCCGCGCGCGCCTTCAGGCTGCGCGCGCCTGTGGCTGCACCTCGGCGAGGTAGTCGTCCATCAGCGTGCGGGTGATCGCGCCCGGCGCGAACCGGTAGGGCCCGATCTCGGAGACCGGGGTGACCTCGGCGGCCGAGCCGGTGATGAAGCATTCCGAGAAGTCGGCCATCTCCTCGGGGCGGATGCGGCGCTCGGTGACCGCGAGGCCGCGGCGGCGGGCCAGCTCGATCACCGTCTGCCGGGTGATGCCGTTGAGGAAGCGGTCGGCGGTGGGGGTGTGGATCGCCCCGTCGCGGATGAAGAACACGTTGGCGCCGGTGCACTCGGCGACGTTGTCCTCGAAGTCGAGCATCAGCGCGTCGGCATAGCCCTTGTTCTCCGCCCGGTGCTTGGAGATCGTGCAGATCATGTACAGGCCCGCCGCCTTCGAGGCGCAGGGGGCGGTGCGGGGATCGGGCCGGCGATACTCGGCGATGTCGAGGCGGATGCCCTTCATCTTGGTGGCGGCGTCGAAGTAGCTCGGCCATTCCCAGGCGGCGATCGCCAGGTGGATGGTGTTGCCCTGGGCCGAGACGCCCATCATCTCCGAGCCGCGCCAGGCGACCGGGCGGAGATACGCGTCCTGCAGGCCGCTGACCTTGAGCACGGCCTCCTTGGCCGCGACGATCTCGGCGGCCGAATACGGCACCGCGAAGTCGAGCAGCTCGGCGGAGCGGCGCAGGCGCTCGGCATGGGCGAGGCTCTTGAAGATTACCCCGCCATAGGCGCGCTCGCCCTCGAACACCGACGAGCCGTAATGCAGCCCGTGGCTCAGCACGTGGATCTTGGCGTCCCGCCACGGCACCATGGCGCCGTCGAACCAGATGGTGCCCTCGCGCTCGTCGAACGGGATCACGGACATGGGAACGTCTTCCTGGAAATCGTCGCGGCCCGCGCAACCTGCGGGCCCTTCGGCGGGGACGATGTCGATGGGCGCGCATGCGGGCGGCGCCGGCGGGGTTGACGGGTACCAACCGGCCTGGAATATGTCAACGACACTGACGTATATCGCGCGCACGCTCCTCCTTCCCATCCTCTCCGATCCGACGTCCTTCGCGCCGACGTTCGTCTCCTCTCCCGCCCTTCGCGCCGCAACCGGACCCGGGCCGCACGTGACATCTCCCGCCCTCCGCGAACGCAAGGACGCCGCCGAGCCGGCCGCCGCCTGCAGCAGCGACGACCTGATCGAGCTCCTGTTCTTCGCCTATCGCGACTTCGTCGGCGATCCGGACCGGATCCTGGCCGAGTACGGCTTCGGCCGGGCGCACCACCGGGTGCTGCACTTCGTCGACCGCTATCCCGGCCTGACCATCGCCGAATTGCTCGACATCCTGCGCATCACCAAGCAGAGCCTCAACCGGGTGCTGAAGGACCTGATCGGCCAGGGCTACATCGCCCAGCGGCCCGGCACCCAGGACCGGCGCCAGCGCCTGCTCACCTGCACGCCGAGCGGCGCGGCGCTGGCCGCCGACCTCACC
>NZ_VRUV01000337.1:0-4996 GCF_008039455.1 Methylobacterium sp. WL116 | reverse complement strand
CGCCGACGCCCGCGCGCGACGCTTCTCCCGCTCCAGCCGCCCGGGGGCAGGGCGTCGGCCAGCTCGGCGCAGAGGCCGGCGACGCGGGCCTTCAGCTCCGCGTCGAACATCCGCCCGACCATGACCATGCCGCCGGAGAACCACTGGCCCATGCCGCCGAGCTCCGGGTGGTCGAACTGCGCCATCGTGCCGTTGCCGGCCTCCAGCGCCCGCATCAGATGGCGCACCGCTTCGAGGCTGACGCCGTGGCGATCCGCCACGATCTGCAGCCCGGAGGCGTGGTCGGGGCCCTCGTCGTTGTGTGCCTCAAGGGTCATGCGGGCTGCTCCGGGGGACGCGATGCGCCGAGGCGCTGCTGGGGGCCGCGTGTGCCGGGCCTCGCGCCCGGGGCGAGCCCGCACTATGCCGCGGTCGGCGGAGCGGTGGAAGAACCCGGGCTGCGCAAAAATGCCAGGCCCGCGAACGGTTTCCGCCCGAACCTTCGGCACCCCTCGCTGCGCTGCAAAAATTTCGCGCACGGCGGAGCTTCGCCCACGGACGCACGTTCACAAAATGGCCCGGGGGCCCCGCTGCCGAGCGTCAGGCAGCGGTCGTCGTGATGCGGCCCCGGCCGCCGGAGTGAACATGGCCGACCATAACCGCTACGCAGCCTCGACCCGTCCCGTTCGTTCGCGCATCCAGGAAGGCAAGCCCTATCCCCGCGGCGCGACCTGGGACGGCCTCGGCGTGAACTTCGCCGTCTTCTCCGCCCATGCGACCAAGGTCGAGCTCTGCCTGTTCGACGAGTCCGGCGAGAAGGAGATCGAGCGGATCGCGCTGCCCGAATACACCGACGAGGTCTGGCACGGGTACCTGCCCGACGCGCGCCCCGGCACGATCTACGGCTACCGCGTCCACGGCCCCTACGAGCCCAAGGCCGGGCACCGCTTCAACCACAACAAGCTGCTGATCGACCCCTACGCCAAGGGGCTCGTCGGCTCGATCACCTGGAACCCGGCCCTGTTCGGCTACCAGATGGAGACCGGCGACGACCTGACCTTCGACGAGCGCGACAGCGCGCCGTTCACCCGTCGCAGCCAGGTCATCGACCCGGCCTTCACCTGGGGCGCCTACCGCAAGCCGAACATCCCCTGGGAGAAGACCATCATCTACGAGGCCCACGTGAAGGGCCTGACCAAGAACCATCCGCGGGTGTCCGAGCGCCTGCGCGGCACCTATGCGGGCCTCGGCAACCCCGACGTGCTCGACTACATCAAGAGCCTCGGCGTCACCGCGGTGGAGCTGCTGCCGGTCCACGCCTTCGTGCAGGACGACTACCTGCAGGAAAAGAACCTGGTCAATTACTGGGGCTACAACACGATCTCGTTCTTCACCCCCGCGCGGCGCTACGCGGCGGTGCCGGACTTCGCCTTCTCCGAGTTCAAGGAGATGGTCGCGCGCCTGCACGGCGCTGGCCTCGAGGTGATCCTCGACGTGGTCTACAACCACACCGCCGAGGGCAACGAGAAGGGCCCAACCCTGTCGTTCAAGGGGATCGACAACGCCTCCTACTACCGGCTGCTGCCGGGGCAGGAGCGCTACTACATCAACGACACCGGCACCGGGAACACCTTCAACCTCTCGCATCCGCGCGTGCTGCAACTCGTCATGGACAGCCTGCGCTACTGGGCGACCGAGATGCGCGTCGACGGCTTCCGCTTCGACCTCGCCACCATCCTGGGCCGCGAGCCGCACGGCTTCGACGAGGGCGGCGGCTTCCTCGACGCCTGCCGCCAGGACCCGGTGCTGAACGACGTGAAGCTCATCGCCGAGCCGTGGGATTGCGGCCCGGGCGGCTACCAGGTCGGCGGCTTCCCGCCGGGCTGGGCCGAGTGGAACGACCGCTTCCGCGACGACGTCCGCGGCTACTGGAAGGGCGACGAGGGCCTGCTGCCCGATCTTGCCAACCGCATCACCGGCTCGGCCGACAAGTTCAACAAGCGCGGGCGCAAGCCCTGGGCCTCGGTGAACTTCCTCACCGCGCATGACGGCTTCACCCTGCACGACACGGTCGCCTACAATGACAAGCACAACGAGGCCAACGGCGAGAACAACCGCGACGGCCATTCTCACAACCTCTCGTACAATTACGGCGTCGAGGGACCGACCGACGACCCGGCGATCCGCGCCGTGCGCCTGCGCCAGATGCGCAACATGCTGGCGACCCTGTTCCTGTCGCACGGCACGCCGATGCTGCTGGCCGGCGACGAGTTCGCGCGAACGCAGAAGGGCAACAACAACGCCTACTGCCAGGACAACGAGGTGTCGTGGATCGACTGGGGGGCGATCGGCGCCGAGGAGCGCGATCTCGCCGAGTTCACCCAACGCCTGATCCTGCTGCGCAACGCGCTGCCGATCCTGAGCCGCGGCCGCTTCCTCACGGGCCGGTACGACGAGGATTTCGGCGTCAAGGACGTGACCTGGCTGCGCCCGGACGGGGCCGAGATGGGGTCCGAGAACTGGACCGACGGTGGCGCGCGTTCGCTCGCGGTGCTGCTCGACGGGCGGGCCCAGGCGACCGGCGTTCACCGCCGCGGCGGCGATGCCACCCTGCTCATCATGTACAACGCCTACCACGACCTCGTGCAGTTCACCCTGCCGGAGTCGGTCGGCGGATCGGCCTGGACGCGCCTGCTCGACACCAACCTGCCCGACAGCCAGGAGATCGCGAGCTTCGCCTCGGGCGAGCGCTACGACGTCACCGGCCGCTCGATGCTGATGTTCGTGCTGAAGCCGGACGACACGCCCGGCGACGCGGTAACGGAGATGGAGCGGTCCTACCAGCACGTGATGCAGGCCTTCGAGCGGGCCAACATCCACGAGGTCCACTTCCACCTCGACGAATCCGATCGCTGATTTCGGCGTCTTCCCCTCGGGCGGACGATCTGCCACGAGGGGCTGAATACAAAAATCGGACGATCGCGGGCCGCCGTGCGTTGGGTATCGACGCGCGGCGGCGACGCGTCTGACGGTCATGCGTCGAGGGATCCATCATCCATGCCCAAGATACTGCTGGTCGAAGATCACGAGGAGATCTGGGATTTCCTGTCCCGCCGGCTCAAGCGTCGCGGGTACGAGGTGATCCTGGCCCATGACGGCGAGGCCGGGGTGCAGCAGGCGCGCTCGGGGCGCCCCGACGTGATCCTGCTCGACATGAACCTGCCGATCCTCGACGGCTGGTCGGCGGCGCGCGCGCTGAAGTCCGGCAGCGACACCCGCGGCATCCCGATCATCGCGCTCACCGCCCACGCCATGTCGGGCGACCGCGACAAGGCGATCCAGGCCGGCTGCGACGACTACCACCCGAAGCCCGTCGATTTCTCGAAGCTGCTCAGCCAGATCAGCGCGGCTTTGGGCGAGACGGCGTCGGCCTGAGGCGGGCCATTCTTCCCTCCCCCTGGAGCGGGGGAGGGTGGGCCTCGCGTCGGCGAGGGTCGGGAGAGGGTAGCGACCTTTCCGGACAACGCGCTCCCTTCTCCCGACCCGCTTCGCGGGCCACCCTCTCCCGCAGGGGGGAGGGAAGAGGCGGCGGCGGACTTCAGCGTAACCGGAGCGTAATCCCATGAGCGACGATCCCGTCACCGCGCAGCGCCTCAAGAACGGCCTGCCGGTCTTCGTCGCGCTGGCCTCGTTCCTCCTCGTCGTCGCGGTGATGGCGGCGCTGTATTTCGGGCGCGACATCCTCGTTCCGGTGACGCTGGCGATCCTGCTGAGCTTCGTCCTGGTACCGGCGGTGCGCCTGCTCGGGCATATCCGCGTGCCGCGGGTGCCGGCGGTGCTGCTCGTCGTCGTGGTGGTGTTCGGCGCGCTGTTCGGGATCGGAACCCTGATCGCGCGCGAGGGCGGCCAGCTCGTGTCCGACCTGCCGCGCTATTCCCTGGTGATGCAGGACAAGATCAAGTCCCTGCGCGGGGCGACCGCCGACACCGGCACGCTGTCGCGGATCGTCGACGTGTTCCAGGACCTGAGCGCGACGCTGTCGCCGCCGCCTCCGCCCGAGCTGAAGGGCGATCCGGGCACCGCCGGGCATCCGCTCACCGTCGAGATCCGCGCGGCGCGGGCCGGCTTCGTCGAGAACCTCCAGACCTTCGCCGGGCCGATCCTGCACCCGCTGGCCACCACCGGCCTGATCCTGATCTTCACGATCTTCATCCTGCTCCAGCGCGAGGACCTGCGGAACCGGATGATCCGGCTGGCCGGCGGCTCGGGCGACCTGCGCCGCACCACCGCGGCGATCGACGACGCGGCGCGCCGCCTCAGCCGGTTCTTCCTGGCGCAGCTCGCCCTCAACGTCGCCTTCGGCGTGGTGATCGGCGTCGGGCTGTGGCTGATCGGCGTGCCGAGCCCGACCCTGTTCGGGGTGCTCGCGGCGATCCTGCGCTTCGTGCCCTATATCGGCGCCGCGATCAGCGCCCTGCTGCCGCTGGTGCTGGCGGCCTCGGTCGATCCGGGCTGGACCATGGTGATCGCCACTGCGGCCCTGTTCCTGGTGGTCGAGCCGATCGCCGGCCACGTGATCGAGCCGCTGCTCTACGGGCACTCCACCGGGCTCTCGCCGATCGCGGTCATTCTCTCGGCGACGATCTGGACCTTCCTGTGGGGGCCGATCGGCCTCGTGCTCGCCACCCCGCTCACCGTCTGCCTCGTCGTGCTCGGCCGCCACGTCGACCGGCTCTGGTATCTCGACGTGCTGCTCGGCGACCAGCCGGCGCTCGATCCGCCGGAAATCTTCTACCAGCGCATGCTCGCCAACGACCCGGCCGAGGCGATCGACCAGGGCCGGCAGTTCCTCAAGGAGCGGGCGCTCGTCACCTACTACGACGAGGTCGTGCTCGCCGGCCTCAGGCTGGCGCAGGAGGACCTGTCGCGCGGGACGCTCGACCGGGAGCGCCAGGGCGAGGTCGGCGCCGCGATCCGCACCGTGGTCGCGCGGCTCGGCACCACGCCGGTGGCCCGG
>NZ_VRUV01000336.1:0-5032 GCF_008039455.1 Methylobacterium sp. WL116 | reverse complement strand
GCACCAAGCCCGACCCGGATGCGAAGAAGGCCGCGCAGCAGGCCTACCAGGGGGCGCTCTCGGCCGCCGCCCGGGACGCCGCCGCGGCGACGCTCCTGCGGGCGCTCGACAGCCCGGACCAGGTGCGCGAGCGGCTGACCTGGTTCTGGCTCAACCGCTTCAACGTCCACCAGGGCAAGGCGAACCTGCGCGCGATGGTCGGCGACTACGTCGACGCGGCGATCCGCCCGCACGCGCTCGGCCGCTTCCGCGACCTGCTGGAGGCGACGCTGCGGCACCCGGCGATGCTGCGCTATCTCGACAATGCCGACAACGCCGCCGGCCACCTCAACGAGAACTACGCCCGCGAGCTGATGGAGTTGCACACCCTCGGGGTCGGCTCCGGCTACACGCAGGGCGACGTCGAGGCGCTGGCCCGCATCCTCACCGGCGTCGGCATCGACGCCCGCCCCGAGGACCCGAAGCTGAAGCCGGAGCGCCAAGCCGATCTCGTCCGCGCCGGCCTGTTCGAATTCAACCCGAACCGCCACGATTACGGCGACAAGGTCTTCCTCGGCCACGCGATCCGCGGCCGCGGCTGGCCCGAGATCGTCGAGGCGCTCGACCTGATCGCCCGCGAGCCCGCCACCGCGCGAACCGTGTCGGCCGCGCTCGCGCGCTACTTCCTGGGCGCCCCGCCCTCGGACGCCCTGGTGGCGCGGCTGGCGCAGGTCTTCACCCGGAGCGACGGCGACATCGCGGCCGTGCTCGACGCGCTGTTCCACGCGCCCGACTTCGCGGCCTCCCTCGGGGGCGGGTTCAAGGACCCGGCCCGCTACGTGCTCTCGGCCGTGCGCCTCGCCTACGACGGGCGGACGATCCGCAACGCCGCGCCGATCCAGGGCTGGCTCAACCGCCTCGGCGAGGGCCTGTTCAACCGCTCGACGCCGGACGGCTACCCGCTCGGCGCCGCCGCCTGGAACGGGCCGGGACAGATGACGACGCGCTTCGAGATCGCCCGGCAGATCGGGTCGGGCTCCGCCGGCCTGTTCAAGCCCGCCCCCGACATGGCCGACGAGCCGGCCTTCCCGCTGCTGCAGAACGGGCTCTACTTCTCGACGCTCTCGGCCACCCTGAGCGCCCCGACCCGGGACGCCCTGGCCCGCGCCGTCTCCCCGCAGGACTGGAACACCCTGTTCCTGTCCGCCCCCGAATTCATGCGCCTCGGCCGCCCATGGACCCGCGCGACCCGCCCCGCCGCGCGCTGATCCGAGCCTCCCTCGCGCTCGGCCTGTCCACCGTCGCCGGCCGGGTCTGGGCCGCGCCGAAGGCGGATGCGCGCCTGCTCGTGGTGTTCCTGCGCGGCGCCTACGACGCGGCCAACGTCGTGATCCCGACGGGCAGCGACTTCTACTACCGCGCCCGGCCGACCCTCGCGGTCGCCCGGCCGGATGCGGCCGACCCGGCGGCGGCGCTGGCGCTCGACGCCGACTGGAGCCTCCACCCGAGCTTGCGCGACACGATCCTGCCGCTCTACGCCCGGGGGCAGGCCGCCTTCGTGCCGTTCGCCGGCACCGACGACCTCACGCGCAGCCATTTCGAGACCCAGGACACGATCGAGCTCGGGCAGACGGTCGGCGCCTCCCGCGACTACAATTCGGGCTTCATGGCCCGGCTCGCCGCGGAGCTGACGCGGACGCGCCCGATCGCCTTCACCGAGCAGATCCCGCTGATCTTCCGCGGCCCTGAGACGGTGCCCAACATCGCGATCAACGAGGTCGCCAAGCCCGGGATCGACGCGCGCCAGGCCGGGCTGATCACGGCGATGTACCGCGACACCCCGCTGGCCGCTTCGGTGGCCGAGGGGTTCCGCGTGCGCGACGCGGTCTACCAGTCGGTCTCGGAGCATCAGGCCGAGGCCGACCGCGGCGGCGTCTCGCCGAAGGGCTTCGCGCGCTCGGCCCGGCGCATCGGCCGGCTGATGCGCGAGTCGTTCAACCTCGGCTTCGTCGACGTCGGCGGCTGGGACACGCACGTGAACCAGGGCGCCGCCACCGGCTACCTCGCCGACCGGATCGGCGAGCTCGGCCGCGGGCTGGCCGGCTTCGTCGAGGAGGTCGGCCCCGCCTGGAACGACACGGTGGTGGTCGTGCTCTCCGAGTTCGGCCGCACCTTCCGCGAGAACGGCAACCGCGGCACCGATCACGGGCACGGCAGCGTCTACTGGGTGCTGGGCGGTGCCGTGCGCGGCGGCCGCATCGCCGGGCC
Source organism: Methylobacterium sp. WL116 (assembly GCF_008039455.1). Classification (NCBI taxonomy): domain Bacteria; kingdom Pseudomonadati; phylum Pseudomonadota; class Alphaproteobacteria; order Hyphomicrobiales; family Methylobacteriaceae; genus Methylobacterium; species Methylobacterium sp. WL116. Next base: position 2,785 of record NZ_VRUV01000336.1, on the reverse strand, counting down.
GCAGGTGCGGGCCGACGAGGCGCACCTGTTCCAGAACCGCGACCATCCCGTGCTCACCGACTACCGCAGCCTGCTCGCCGGGCTGCTGCAACGCCTCTACGGGCTCGATCCGGCGAGCCTCCGGCGGGTCTTCGCGGACGCGGCGCCGGCCGACCTCGGGCTGGTCTGATCGGCCGACCGCTCCCGTGCCGCGAGGAACCCGCGCACCGTCCCGAGCAGCACCCGGGTCCCGGCCTCGATGTCGGGCAGGCTGGCGAACTCGGCCGGGTTGTGGCTGATGCCGCCGCGGCAGCGCACGAACACCATGGCGATCGGCGCGATCGCCGCCACCGCCATGCCGTCGTGCCCGGCCCCGCTCGGCAGCGCCAGGACGGGATGGCCCTCGGCGACGATCGCCGCCTCGACCAGGGCCGTCATCCCGGGGTCGCAGGGGACGGCTTCCGCCTCGTGCAGGAGGGCGATGCCGAAGCCGAGCCGGCGCCGGAGCGCGATGCGCTTGCAGGCGAGGTCGATGTCGGCGAGCGCGGCGTGCCGCTGCGCGTCGTCGGGCGCCCGCAGGTCCAGGCTGAACTTGGCCTGGCCCGGGATGGTGTTGACCGCCCCCGGCAGCGCCTGGATGCGCCCGACCGTGCCGACGAGGTGCTCCTCGCCGCGGCAGCGCGCCTCGATCGCCAGGATGCATTCGGCGGCGCCCGCGAGCGCGTCGCGGCGCTCGGTCATCGCGACGGTGCCGGCGTGCCCCGCCTCCCCCGACAGCGTGATCTCCAGGCGGCTCGCCCCGCTGATCGCGGTGACGAGGCCGACCGGCAGGCCCTCGCGCTCCAGCATCGGCCCCTGCTCGATGTGGAGCTCGACGTAGCCGAGGATCTGATCCGGCGTGCGGGCGGCGGTCGGGACGGCCTTCGGGTCGAGGCCGTATTCGCGCATCGCGGCGGCCAGCGTCGTGCCGGCGGCATCGAGGGTGCGCAGCGCCGCCGGGTCGAGATGGCCGGCGAACGCCCGGCTGCCGGTCAGCGTCGCGGCGAAGCGCACGCCCTCCTCGTCGGCGAAGCCCACCACCTCGATCGCGACCGGTGGCGGTCCTTGGCGCAGCACGGCCTCGACGCAACTGATGGCGGCGACGACGCCGAGCGGCCCGTCGTAGCGGCCGGCGTTGCGCACGGTGTCGAGGTGCGAGCCGATCACCAGGGCCGGCCCGCCGGGCTCGCGGCCCTCGACGCGGCCGATCAGGTTGCCGACGGCGTCGCGGCGCACCTGCAACCCGGCCTCGCCCATCCAGCCGGCGACCAGGGCCTCGGCCCGCGCCTGCTCGGGGGTGAGGTAGAGGCGGGTGATCGCGCCGGGCTCGGCGCTGATCTGGGCCAGCGCGTCGAGCCGCTGCTGGATGCGGGGGGCGAAGGCGTCCACGGATCAGGCCTTCGGCGCGTTGGCGAGCGTCAGCACCGTCTGCAGCAGCACGTCGGCGCCGGCGGCGCAGTCGGACGGGGTCGCCGATTCCGACTCGTTGTGGCTGACGCCGTCCTTGCACGGCACGAAGATCATCGCGGTCGGGACGCGGGCCGCGAGGTTGCAGGCGTCGTGCCCGGCGCCCGAGACCATGCGGCGGCGGCTCAGGCCCAGCCCCTCGGCGGCGGCATCGACCGCCGCGATCACGCCCGCGTCGAACGGCACCGGCTCCTTGCGCCAGATCCGCGCGAGGTCGATGGCGAGCTTGCGCCGGTCCGCGATCGCGGGAAGGCTCGCGCGCAGCTCAGCCTCGATCGCGTCGAGGACCTCCGGCTTCGGGTCGCGCACGTCGAGGGTGAAGCGCACCAGCCCCGGCACCACGTTGCGGGAGGGCGCGCCGATCACGGCCTCGCCGATGGTCGCGACGGCGGTGGGCGCGTGCGCCAGCGCGATCCGCTCGACCGCGAGCGCGACCTCCGCGAGCCCGAGCAGCGCGTCGCGGCGGCGCGGCATCGGCGTGGTGCCGGCATGCGCCTCGAAGCCGGTGATCGTGCCGTCGAACCAGGCGATGCCCTGCCCGCCCTCGACCACGCCGATGGTCCGGCCCTCGGCTTCCAGGATCGGGCCCTGCTCGATGTGCAGCTCGACGAAGGCGCTGATCTTCCGGTCGCCCACGGTGTCGGTTCCGCGGTAGCCGATCGCGTCGAGCGCCGCGCCGACGCTGATGCCGGCCGCGTCGGTCTTCTCCAGGATCTCGTCGGTGGTGAAATCGCCGGCGTAAGCCGCCGACGCCATCATCGCGGGGGCGAAGCGCGAGCCCTCCTCGTTGGTCCAGTTGACCAGCAGAAGCGGCGCCTCGGTCTCGATGCCGGCGTCGTTCAGGGCGCGCATTGCCTCCAGCCCGGCCAGCACCCCGAGGATGCCGTCGAACTTGCCGCCGGTCGGCTGGGTGTCGAGATGCGAGCCGAAGGCCACCGGCGGGCGCGCCGCGTCGCGCCCGGGCCGCAGGGCGTACTGGGTGCCGAGGGCGTCGACCCGCACCTCGAGCCCCGCCGCCGTGCAGGCGTCCCGGAACCAGTCGCGGACCGCGCCGTCCTCGGGCGACAGGGTGAGGCGGTTCAGGCCGCCGGCCGGCGTCGCGCCGAACCGCGCCGTCTCCTGGATCGTCTCCCACAGGCGCGAGCCGTCGATGCGCAGGTTGTGGGTCTTTGCCGTGCCGGCCATCCTGGCCTCCGTCGTCGCGTGTGTGTCTCGTGTCACGATGCCGACGTGACGGCCCGGCGGCCGGCAAGGATCGTGCCCGGCCAGGTTCCGCAGGCCCGCCCAGCCCCCGCAGGGC
>NZ_VRUV01000335.1:0-5045 GCF_008039455.1 Methylobacterium sp. WL116 | reverse complement strand
ACCGCCAGCCGCAGGCCCGCGGACGAGGTCAGCGCGCCGTCGCCCCAGCCGACCACACGCGGCGCGTAGGGCCGCGAGCCCCGTGCCTGCTCGTTGGCCGTCGCGAAGACCTGCAGCGGACCGGCCACGTCGAGCAGTTGCACGCACGGAAAGGCCAGCACCTCGACGATGCGGGGCGATCCGGCATGGGTTCGAACGGTATGGGTTCGAGCGGCATCTGGCTGGAAACGAGGGTCGTCTGGCATCCCGGCCAGATCTTGAGGCTTTAGGGTGTCCCTGTCCACCACGGAGACCCCGCGATGATCCCCCCCGAGACCCACCTGCAGATCGGCTCGCTCCTGTTCGAGGGGCTGGACCAGATCGACCTCACCGGCCCGTTCGAGGTGCTGTCCCGCATCCCGAACGCGACCTACCGGATCTACGCCCCGACCGCCGAGAGCGTGCGCGACGTCCGCGGCCTGCGGCTCACCCCCGACGCGGCCTTGGCCGATGCGCCGCAGCTCGACGTGCTGCACGTGCCTGGCGGCTTCGGCCAGGAGGCGCTGATGCGGGACGAAGCCGTGCTCGGCTGGATCCGGCGGCAGGCGGGGGGAGCCGGGCACGTCTTCTCGGTCTGCACCGGCGCCCTGCTCCTCGGCGGTGCCGGGCTGCTCAGGGGGCGCCGGGCGACGACGCATTGGAGCGCCTTCGCGCTGCTGCCGTATTTCGGCGCGCAGCCCGTCGACCGGCGCGTCGTGGTCGACGGGTCGTGGGTGTTCGCGGCCGGCGTCACCGCGGGCATCGACGGCGCGCTGAGGCTCGCGGCCGAGCTGCGCGGCCCGGAGGTCGCCCAGGCGATCCAGCTCGGCATGGAATACGCCCCCGAGCCGCCCTTCGACAGCGGCACGCCGCGGACCGCCCCGGCCGCGATCCTCGAGCGGGCGCGCACCGGCGTCGCCGAGATCACCGCGCGGCGGGAGGCGACCGCACGCAGGGTCGCCGCCGAGCTCGGGATCGCCCTCCCCGCCGGCGGGTGAGGCTCGCCTCGATCACGCTAGCCGCACGGGCGCGGGCGACCCGCGACGCGGGTCGGTTCCGATGCACCGCCCCCGGAACCCGGTGACAAGCCCGCCATCCGCGCCTATCTGATCCGTCATGATGGATCAGGCCATGACCGACCCGCGACCGACCGAATCGAGACTGCGCATCGCCAAGTTCGGGATCGGCGCGGTGGTGCGCCACCGGATCTACCCGTTCCGCGGCATCGTGTTCGATGTCGACCCGGTGTTCGACAACACCGAGGATTGGTGGCTGGCGATCCCCGAGGAGGCGCGTCCGCGCAAGGATCAGCCGTTCTACCACCTGCTCGCCGAGAACGCCGAGACCGAGTACGTCGCCTACGTGTCCGAGCAGAACCTGGTGCCCGACACCTCGGGCGAGAGCCTGCGCCACGCCGGCATCCCGGAGATGTTCGAGCGCGACCCCGGCGGCACCTACCGCATGCGCGACCGCACCGCGAACTGACCGTTTCGGGACGCGCGCCGTCCGGTGCTCCGAGCGCCTTCGGGGCCTACGATCCCGTGACGTCGGCGCTCGTCGCCCTGCCGATTCCGGCGGCTTCCATCCGTGCCCAGGCGGCGGCGAGCGATCCGCCCTGGTCGATCGCCCGTGTCGCGTCCGCGACGACGGCGGCCTCGAAGCCTGCCGCGCGCGCATCGAGGGCGCTCCAGGCGACGCAGTAATCGGTGGCGAGCCCGCACAGGACCACGCGCCGGACGCCGCGCTCGCGCAGGTAGCCGGCGAGCCCCGTCGGCGTCCCGTCGGCCTCGACGAAGGCCGAGTAGCTGTCGACTCCGGGGCTCAGGCCCTTCCGCAGGACGAGGGCGGCGCCGGGCAGGTCGAGGCCGGGGGCGAGCGCCGCCCCGGCGCTGCCCTGCACGCAGTGGTCAGGCCACAGCACCTGCTCGCCGTAGGCCAGCCGCACCGTCTCGAACGGCGCCCGGCCCGGATGCGCGCTCGCGAACGAGACGTGCCCGGCCGGGTGCCAGTCCTGCGTCAGCACCAGGGTCCGGAACCGCGCGGCCAGCGCCCGGATCGGCGCGACGACGGCGTCGCCGTCGGGCACCGCGAGCGCGCCGCCGGGCAGGAAGTCGTGCTGCACGTCGACGACGAGCAGGGCCTCGGCCGCGCCGACCGTCACGGGCAGCCCCCGGCTTCGGCGGAACGGCGTCCGCCCGGGATCCTCCGATCCGGCGATCCCGGGATCACGGGACCATCACCGTCGAGCCGGTGGTCTCGCGGCCGGCGAGGTCGCGGTGGACCTGCTGGGCCTCCGACAGCTTGTAGGTCCGGTTGACCGGGATCCTGACCGCCCCGCTCTGCACCACCGAGAACAGGTTCTTCGCCATCTCGGCCAGGATCTCCGGGCGGCTCGCGTAGGTGAACAGGGTCGGGCGCGTCACGTAGAGCGAGCCCTTGGCGGCGAGCAGGCCGAGGTCGAGCGCCTTGATCGGGCCGGAGGCGGAGCCGAAGCTCGCGAGCAGGCCGAGCGGGGCCAGCGAATCGAGCGAGCCCATCAGCGTGTCCTGCCCGACGCCGTCGTAGACCACCGGGACGCCCTTGCCGCCGGTGATCTCGCGGACGCGGGCCGCCACGTCCTCTTCGCGGTAGAGGATGACGTGGTCGCAGCCGTGGGCGCGGGCGAGCTCCGCCTTGTCGGCCGAGCCGGCGGTGCCGATGACGGTGGCGCCGAGGTGCTTGGCCCATTGGCAGGCGATCAGGCCGACGCCGCCGGCGGCCGCGTGCCACAGGATCGTGTCGCCCGGCTTCACCGCATAGGTCCGGTGCAGCAGGTACTCGGCGGTGAGCCCCTTCAGCATCATGCCAGCGGCGGTCGAATCTTCGATCCCGTCCGGCACGTGCACGGCGGCCGAGGCCGCGATCAGCGGCTCCTCGGCGTAGGTGCCCTCCCCCGATCCGGTGGCGACCCGGTCGCCGACCGAGAACCCGGTCACGCCCTCGCCGACCGCCGTCACCGTCCCGGCGACCTCCTTGCCCGGGGTGAACGGCAGTTGCGCCGCCTTGTAGGCGCCGGAGCGGAAGTAGATGTCGATGAAGTTGACGCCGATCGCGCCGGCGCGGATGCGGATCTGGCCGGGGCCGGGCTGCGGCGTCGGCACGTCCTCGTAGGCCATCACCTCGGGGCCGCCGTAATCCTGAACGCGTATCGCCTTCGGCATCGTCGTCGCCTCTTCTTCGCGTGAGATCGTGCCCGGCGAGATAAGGGACGGGGCGCCCGGCGCAATGGCTTCGATCGGGGCGGGCGATACAGAGCGGGGCGCGCGTCCCGGCGCCGCGAGCAAATCATCGATTCGGGGAGGGAACGCGATCGGCCCGGACGCGGTTGAGAGGCCCACGTCGCCGAGCATGCCTTGCAGTGGCCATGTTTCAATCTTAACTGAACCTGAACGAAAGGCTGATTCGTTCAGGCCGTCACGGGAAAGATGGAGGACAGCGATGCTGACCGGACCGTTCCAACGCCTGCCGGGGTCTTCCGAGGGATGGCAGTCCCTCGCTCACGAGCCCTGGCTGCTGCCGATCTCCGACGCCGCCTCCGAGCAGGCTTCCGACGTGGGTATCGCGGTTCGCCGGGCCGCGCGGCCCCTCTGGATCGCCGCCAACGGCCTCTGCTTCGCCCTGGCGCTCCTGCTGGCCGCCGAGACCTCGACCGGCTGGATGAGCGGCAACCGCGTCGCGGCGACGCCGAAGACCGTCGTCACCGCCAGCGCCTCCTGAGTCAGACCGTTTCGCGACGCGGGGCGGCGCCTGCCGGCGGCGTCTCCCGCGACGTCTCGGGCGCGAGCCCCTGCGCCGTCCGCAGGGTCGCGGCCATGGCCTGAAGCCGGGCCTGCGGATCGTCCGGCTGGATGACGCCGGCCGACATCACCAGCTTGGCCGCATCGTCCACGCTCATCCCGACCTCGATGATGTCGGTGCGCGGCAGGTAGAAGAAGAACCCCGTGGTCGGGTTCGGCGCGCAGGGCAGGAACACGCCGACATAGTCGCTGCGGCCGTCCTCCCCTGCTTCTCCCTTGCTGCCGGGAAGCGCCGCCTGGACGTCGGGCGCGGCCGGCGCCGACAGGAACACCACCGACCAGGTTCCCTTCACCGGGAACTCGACGAGGCCGACCGTGCGGAACGAGGTTCCGTTGGCGGAGAACAGCGTCTCGAAGATCTGCCGCAGGCCCTTGTAGAGCCCCGAGATCACGGGCGTGCGCGCCAGCAGCACCTCGCCGAACTCGATCACGCTGCGCCCGACGAGGTTCGCCGTGAGGAAGCCGAGCAGGGTCACCGCCACGAAGGCGATGAGCATGCCCAGCCCCGGGATCGAGAACGGCAGGTAATGGTCCGGCAGGTAGCTCGCCGGCACCAGCGGCTTCACGAACCCGTCGATCAGCGTGATGATCCACCACGTGATGTAGGCGGTGATCGCCAGCGGCCCCGCGACGATGATGCCGGTGAGGAAGTACGTCCGCAGCCGTCCGCGCGCGCTCACGCGGGGGCGGGGGCCCGCGGGATCCGGCTCGGGCGTCGGCAGCGTGGTCGGCGGTCTCACGGAAACCAGGGCAGCCCCCGAAGGCAAGGTCGCGAAGGCACGATGCCGGGCACGGCTCCGGTGCCCTCAGACCTACTCCCTCCGCCGGCCCGTCTCAAGGCCGCGGTTCGGCGACGAGACCGGGGCCGCGCGGCGCCGACCGTCGCGCGGCCCCGGCACGCCGGCGCAGGACGTAGAGCACGAGGCCGGTGATCGCGAGCAGCGGCATCATGAGCGCGGCGAGGCAGAAGACCAGGGCGAAGACCCCACCGAAGAAGCGCCCGCGATGGACCTCGAGCATGGACTCGGCGATCTGCCGGCCGAGCGCCTCGTCGGAGAAGCGCACGCGCGAGAGGCGGGTGCCGGTCGCGGCGTCGAAGGTCGATTCGTTGCGCGCCTTCGGGGCGTCGGACGCCGCGGCGATCCAGCGGATGCGGATCCGCGTCGCGTCGCGCCCCGGCAGCGTCACGGT
>NZ_VRUV01000334.1:0-5050 GCF_008039455.1 Methylobacterium sp. WL116 | reverse complement strand
GGCCACCGGCGCCCGAGCCGCCCGAGCGGCAGGCCGGGTCCGGCCTCGTCTTTCCGTTCGCCAAGCGCCCGGCGGTCGCATTGTTCGAGCGCGGCGGGGTCGCGACCCTGGTCTTCGAGACCGGCGAGCCGGTCGCCCTCCCGACCGGCGGGTCGGGCGGCCTACGCGCCCTCGGCGAGCCGGTGCGGACGGGTGCGCTGACGGCGTTGCGCTTCGCCGTCCCGGCCGGGACCTTGCTCGATCTCGTGCCGGTGCGTGCCGGGTCCGCCGCCGGCGCCTGGGAGCTGACCGCGGGGGACGACCTCGGCCCGAGCGACACCCTCGCGCCGACGCGCCTGCCCGACGCCGCCGGGCACGGGCGCGTCGCGGTCGGCCTGCCGCAACCCGCCAGCGCGGCATGGCTCGATCTCGACGGCGAGCGCATCGCCGTCGTCACCGCGCGCAGCTGGAAGCCCGCCGGCATCGCGAAGCGCCAGCGCTTCGTCGATTTCGAGCTGCTGCCGAGCCGCTTCGGCCTCGCCATGCTGGCTCAGGCCGACGACCTCACCGTGCGTCCCGACCTCGACGGAGTGGTCATCGGGCGCGAGGGCGGCCTCGCGGTCTCGTCCGTGGCGCGGCCCCCCGAAGCGCCGCTCGCCGAGGCCTCGAACCTCGCGATCCAGCGCGAGCCCTGGGAGCAGGCGCGCCTCGGCGACGTGCGCGAGACGATCCGGGCACAGTTCGGCGCCTCGATCGCGGCGTCCGCCGGAACGCGCGGCCCGCTGCGGCTCACCCTCGCGCGCACCCAGCTCGCCAACGGCCTCGCGCCCGAGGCCCTGACCACCCTCGACGCGGCCTCGGCCGACGACCCCCTGGTGGCGAGCGGCCGCGACACCGCGATCCTGCGCGCCGCGGCGCTCGCCGCGATCGGCCGAAATGCAGAGGCGCGTCGGGTGCTCGCGACCGAGGCGCTGCAGCGCGATCCCGAGGCAGTGCTGTGGCGCGCCGTCGCCGACGGGCAGGTGGGACGCTGGCACGACGCCGAGGCCGGCTTCCAGCGGACCTTGCCGGTGATCGAGCGCTACCCGCTCGCCCTGCAGGCGACGATCCGCACGCTGGCGGCCGAATCCGCGCTCGAGACCGGCGACCTCGACACCGCATTGCAGCGGGTCGCGCGGCTCGCGACCGCCGAGCCGACACCGTTGGAGCGGGACCGCGTCACCCTGGTCCGGGCCCGCGTCGACGAGGCGACCGATCGGACCAAGGCCGCGCTCGACGCCTACGATCGCCTCGCCGAATCGGGCGAGCGACCGGCGGCGGCGGCGGCGGCTCTGCGCGGCACGCTGCTCGCGCGCGAGACCGGCAAGATCACCCCCGACGAGGCGATGGACCGGCTCGAGCGGCTGGCGATCACCTGGCACGGCGGCGAGATCGAGAACGCGATCACCGCCGGGCTCGCCCGGCTCTACATGGCGGCCGGGCGCTACCGCGACGCCTTCACCGCCGTGCGGGCCGCCGATGCCATCGGCTCCGATGCACCCGAGACCCGCGCGCTGCACGACGAGGCGATGGCGCTGTTCGACGAGCTGTACCTCTCGCCGCGGGGCGATTCGCTCAGCGGGATCGACGCGGTGGCGCTGTACTTCGACTTCAAGGACTTCGCGCCGATCGGGCGGCGGGGCGACGCCGTGGTGCGTCGGCTGGCCGAGCGGCTCGTCGGCCTCGACCTGCTCGATCCCGCCGCCAACCTGCTCCAGTACCAGATCGACAACCGCCTCACCGGACCGAGCCGATCGAGCGTCGCGACGCAGCTCGCCTCGATCCGTCTCATGGACGGCAAGCCGCTGATGGCGCTGGAGGCGATCGAGGGAACCTACCTGCCCGAGCTTCCCCGCGACCTGCGCCGCGCCCGGTCGCTGCTGCGCGCGCGTGCCCTGTCCGACCTGTCGCGGACCGATCTCGCGCTCGAGACGATCGAGGGCGAGGCCGGCCCGGACGCGGCGCGGCTGCGGGCGGACATCCTGTGGTCGGCGCGGCGCTGGCGCGAGGCCGGGGAGGCGCACGAGGCGCTGCTCGGCGATGCGTGGCGCTCCGGCAAGGTGCTCGACGACGCGGCCCGCGCCGACGTGATCCGCGCCGGCATCGCCTACGACCTCGCGGTCGAGCCGATCGGGCTCGAGCGGCTGAAGGCCAAGTTCTCGGATGCGATGGCCGACAGCGCCGATGCCCGCACCTTCGCGCTGCTGACCAGCGCCGACGCGACCAAGAAGCCGGGGTTCCGCGAGATCGCCCAGAAGGCGACGAACGCCGAGACCCTGGCGGCCTTCCTCGCCGAGTACCGCAAGCGCTACCCGGACGCCTCGCTCCCCGCCCGCGGCGAGCCCGAGAAGCGCGCGGACGGGCAAGCGACGCCGCCAGGCTGAGCATCGTCGGACCTGGCGGTGCGGCCTCGCCGGATGGCGATGCGTCCGCCGCATGCATTCGTCATCGGAGCGGTTGCCGTGATCGCGGCCTTCGCTTCGTCGGGTCGATGGGCGAAGGCATCAGCGCGTCAGCGGCACCGCGGTGATGAGGCGCCAAGCGATCGCCGCTTGTTGCTGCCAGACGACGCGGACGCGCGGGCGCCGTCCATCCGGGGCAGCGATCGGCCCCTCGACGACGAGGCGCACGCGACCGTCGACCTGGACCAAGCGAAGGGCTTCCGTGCCGTAGAGTGCGTCGGCCTGTGCCAGCAAGGCTCGGCCGAGCTCTTGCGGCCGGGACCGATCGAACCCGAAAGACAGGAAGAAGCGCGCCTTCGGGCCGCCTGTCGGATGTTCGGGGTTTAGGAGGTAATCGACCAGCTTGCCGTCCGGAATCTCGAGGACCGGCCACCAGCCTTCGTCGATCAAGGAACCGAGCGCCCCGTTCGCACGAGCTGCGCTGCCTCGACGGTGGCGAGCGCGCCGGGTGGTTCCGGGAACTCGACCTCGTAGGCCTCGCCGGCCCCCCAGACCGCGACCACGGTTCCCGCGGCGCCGGCCGGGATCATGTCGCCGTCCATCGTCACGACACTGGCAAGCACGCGCACGTCGTCGAGATCCCGCAGCGGAGCGCCGGGATCGGTCCGCCGCATGAGGTGGATGGTGTCGACCGACATGGGCTCAGGATGGGCCGCGCCGGGCGGCTCGTCAATGTGAGCTTTCCGCGAACGAAGCCTGCGTCAGCTTCCCCCGTAGCTCTGCACCAGCGACCCGGCGACGAGCGTCCAGCCGTCGACCAGCACGAAGAAGATCAGCTTGAACGGCAGCGCCACGGTCGCCGGCGGCACCATCATCATGCCCACCGCCATCAGCACCGACGCGACCACGAGGTCGATGATCAGGAACGGGATGAACAGCAGGAAGCCGATCTCGAAGGCGCGGCGCAGCTCCGAGATCATGAAGGCCGGCGTGACGATCTCGAGGCCGACCGCCTCGGGCCCGGAGGGCACCGGCACCTTGGCCATGTCGAGGAACAGCTTCAGGTCCTTCTCGCGGACGTTCTTCAGCATGAACGCCTTGAACGGCGCCGACGCCCGCTTGAAGGCCTGCCCCTGCGTGATCTGGTTGGCGAGCAGCGGCTCGATGCCGGCGCGGTAGGCTTCGCGCCCGGTCGGCGCCATCACGAAGGCGGTGAGGAACAGCGCGAGGCTGACGATCACCGTGGTGGGCGGCGCGGTCTGAGTGCCGAGCGCCGAGCGCAGGATCGACAGCACCACCACGATCCGCGTGAACGCGGTCGCCATCACCAGGACCGAGGGCGCCAAAGCCAGCACGGTGATGAGCGCGACGAGCTGCAGCGCGCGCTCGCTGGCGCCGCCCGCGCCGAGATCCACGGTGAGGCTCTGCGCGGCGGCCGGACCCGCGCCGAGCGCGAGCGCGAAGACGGCGAGCCCGAGACGACGCGGGATCCGGAAACGAGCATGGATGTCGGCGGGCTTCATGGCGGCGGCACCCTGGGGCGGGTTCTCGGGCCGTGCAAGCCTGGAGGACGGGTCGAGCCTTGCGGACGGGCTGCGTGCGCTCATGGCGTCGGCGAGCCCACGGTGCCGCGGCGCGATTCGAGGTTCTGCCACACGATCAGGGAGGGTAGGCCGAGCACCACGTCGGGGACGCGCTTGGCGAGCGACAGGGCGATGGCGGTGCCGGGATCGATGCCGAACAGCGCGCCGACGATCACGAAGCCGCCCTCCTGCACGCCGAGCCCGCTCGGGATCGGGAAGGCCGCCGACTTGATCGCCTGGCTCAGGGCCTCGATCACCAGGACCTCGGACACAGTCACGCCCTCGACGCCGATGCAGGCGAGCACGATGGCGATCTCGGCCGCGCCCAGCGTCCAGGCGAGCGCGTGCAGCAGGACCGATTGCAGCAGGCGCAAGTGCCGTCCGCGGCCCCAGACCGCATCGAGCGCATCCTGCACGCTGCCGCCCTCGCTGCGGGCCGGCTCGGCCTCGCGCACGAAGCGCCGCGAGAGCGCGCCGAGCTTGCGCTCGACGAAGCGCGCCGCACCCGTGCGCTGGAAGGCGAAGAAGGCGGCGAGCACGAGGCCGGCGACCGCGAGCGCCCGCAGCACCCAGCGCGCGAGCTCGGCGGCCGGCTCGCCCTCCACCTGCATCAGCAGGCCGGCGCCGAGCAGCGCGAACAGCGCCTGCGTTCCGACCTGGAACAGCATGTCGGCGAGGATTGAGGCGGCGGCGAGCGGCCCGGCGACGCCCCAGAAGGTCAACAGCCGGCCGCCGACCACGTCGCCCCCGACGGAGGCGACCGGCAGCAGCACGTTGATGCCCTCGCGCACGAAGCGCAGGGTGGCGAAGGCGGGAAGGCCGGCCGGCGACAGGCCGTCGAGGATGCGCTGCCAGGCGACCGCGCAGATCGTCACGATGGCCGCCCGCATCATCACCACGGCGGCCAGGCCCAGGAACCCGATCCGGCCGAACGCGTCGGCGACGGCTCCGAGGTCGTTGGTGGCGACGAGCCAGACGGCGAGGCCGAGGCCGAGCACGGTGCCGGCCAGCGGCAGGCGGCGCAGGATCGCCCGCGCGACCCCGGGC
>NZ_VRUV01000333.1:0-5060 GCF_008039455.1 Methylobacterium sp. WL116 | reverse complement strand
CCTCAGCGCCGCCGCCGCGGCCCAGCCGCTGGCAGCCCTTCCGCCCGCGCTCGCGATCCCCTTGATGGCGCTCGCCGCGGCGCTGGTCGGCGCGGTCTGGATCGGCGCCGTCGGCTTCCTGCAGGCCTATCGCGGCGTCAACGCCACGATCTCGAGCCTGCTGCTGTCCTACATCGCCATCGCGCTCTCCAACCACCTGATCGAGGGCTGGCTGCGCGATCCGGCGAGCCTCAACAAGCCCTCGACGCTGCCCGTCGGCGACGCCTTCATGCTCGCGCCGATGCCGGGGATCGGGGTGCATTGGGGCCTCGGCGTCGGCGTCCTGTCCTGCCTCGTCGCCTACGTGCTGATGGACCGCACGACGCTGGGCTTCGCCGCGCGGATCGCCGGCGGCAACGTGCGCGCCGCCCAGATCCAGGGCTTGCCGGTCGGGCGGCTGATCGTCGGCTTCACCGCCCTCGGCGGCGCCTTCGCGGCGCTCGCCGGGTTCTTCGAGGTGGTCGCAGTGCAGGGCACCGCCAACGGCACGCTGGCCGCCGGCTACGGCTACACCGGCATCCTCGTCGCCTTCCTCGCCCGCCAGAACCCGATCGCGATCATGCCGGTCGCGTTCCTGCTCGGCGGGATCGAGGCGTCGAGCGGGCTGATCCAGCGCCGGATGCAGCTGCCCGACGCCACCGTGCTGGTGCTGGAGGGGCTGCTGTTCCTCGTGGTGCTCGCCAGCGAGACGCTCTACGGGCGCCTGCACCTGTTCAGCCCGCACCTGTGGGCCACCAAGCGCGCCGCCGCCGCGCTGCCGGCGGGAGCGCCCGCATGAGCTCCCGCATGAGCGCGGCGGAGGGCGGGCGATGAGCGGCGATCTCGGGCTCTGGAGCGTCCTGATCGCGGTGGTCGGCGGCGCGATCCGCGTCTCGACGCCGTTCCTGTTCGTCAGCCTCGGCGAGACCATCACCGAGCGCTCGGGGCGGATCAACCTCGGCCTCGAGGGCACCCTCGTGTTCGGCGCGATGTCGGCCTACGCCACCGCGGTGCTCACCGGCTCGCCCTGGGCCGGCGTCGCGGTGGCAGGGCTCGCCGGCGGCGCCTTCGGGCTGCTGCACGGGTTCGTCTGCCGCCTGCCGCGGGTCAACGACGTGGCGGTCGGCATCGCCCTGATGCTGTTCGGCACCGGGCTGGCCTTCTTCTTCGGCAAGGCCTTCATCCAGCCCTCGGCGCCGCCGCTTCCGGCGATCCCGTTCGGGTTCTGGTCGGACGTGCCGCAGATCCAGGCGGCGCTGCGCGTCAACGTGCTGTTCCTCGTCGGCGCCGCGCTCGCGGTGTTCCTGTGGTGGGCGTTCCGCAACACCAAGGCCGGGCTGATCGTGCGCGTCGTCGGCGACAGCGCCGACGCGGCGCGTGCCATGGGCTACGACGTCGACCGCGTGAGGCTCTTCGCGACCGCCGCCGGCGGCGTGCTCGCCGGGATCGGCGGCGCCTACCTGTCGCTGTACTATCCGGGCTCGTGGAACGAGGGGATCTCCTCGGGCCAGGGGCTGATGGCGGTGGCGCTGGTGATCTTCGCCCGCTGGAACCCGCTCGCGTGCTTCGCCGCGGCCCTGCTGTTCGGCGGCGCCGGGGCGCTCGGGCCGGCGCTGCAATCGGTCGGCGTCACGCAGGGCTACTACCTGTACTACGCCGCACCCTACGTCCTCACCCTGGCCCTGCTGATCGCCACCTCGTCGCCCGACCGGGCGCTGGCCGGCGCGCCGGGCGAGCTCTCCCTCTCGAAATAAGGTTTCGCATGAACGGTCTCGGTGGGCTGAACAAATCCCCGAACGGCGTCGTCGTCGGCCTCGTCCAGCTGAAGCTGCCGAAGGTCGAGACGCCGGCCGACCTGGGCGCGCAGGCCGACCGGATCGTGGCGATGGTCGCCAAGGCGCGGGCCAACATGGCGAGCATGGATCTCGTGGTGTTTCCCGAATACGCGCTCCACGGCCTGTCGATGGACACCCGGCCGGAGCTGATGTGCCGGATGGACGGGCCGGAGGTCGCCGCCTTCCGCAAGGCCTGCGTCGACAACCGGATCTGGGGCTGCTTCTCCATCATGGAGCTCAACCCGCACGGCGCGCCCTACAACACCGGCCTGATCATCGACGATGCCGGCGACGTGAAGCTGTACTATCGCAAGATGCACCCCTGGGTGCCGGTGGAGCCGTGGGAGCCCGGCGACCTCGGCATCCCGGTGATCGACGGGCCGAAGGGCGCCAAGCTCGCCCTGATCATCTGCCACGACGGGATGTTCCCGGAGATGGCGCGCGAATGCGCCTACAAGGGCGCCGAGATCATGATCCGCACGGCCGGCTACACCGCGCCGATCCGCGAATCCTGGCGCTTCACCAACCAGTCGAACGCCTTCTGCAACCTGATGGTCACCGCCAACGTCTGCCTGTGCGGCTCGGACGGCACCTTCGACTCGATGGGCGAGGGCATGGTCTGCAACTTCGACGGGGCGATCCTCGCCCACGGCACCACCGGCCGCGTCGACGAGATCATCACCGCCGAGGTCCGGCCCGACCTCGTGCGCGAGGCGCGGATCCACTGGGGCGTCGAGAACAACATCTACCAGCTCGGCCACCGCGGCTACACGGCGGTGAAGGGCGGCGCGCAGGACTGCCCCTACACCTACATGCACGACCTCGCCGCCGGCCGGTACAGGCTGCCGTGGGAGGATCAGGTAAAGGTCGTGGACGGCACGTCCTGCGGCTTCGTCGCGCCGACCCGCTCCTACGGCGCCGGCCAGGCGCCGGCCGCGCGCGAGGCGGCGGAGTGAGGGCCTCAGCCCTTCCTCAACGCCGCCAGCATCTCGCGGCGCAGGATCGCGTTGATGCGGGTCTGGTAGCCGCGCCCGGGCGCCCGCAGCCAGCCCAGCACGTCGGCATCGATCCGCACCGTCGTCGAGGTCTTGACCGGGCGGTAGAACGGGTTGCGCACGGCGTTCTGCCAGAACGCCTCCGTCAGGGTCGGGATGTCGCTGTGGTCGATCTCCGCGTCCGGCTTCGCCGCAAGGGCCTCCAGCTCCGCCGTCTGCGCCTCGCTCAGCGTCGGCGGATTGGCGAGGTCGATCTCGTAGCTAACCAGCTTCGTGTTCATAGCGTCGCCTTTCCGAACGATCGGCCTTGCGGGCGGAGATGATGCGGATGACCTCGATCTCCCCGCCGGCCTCGGTCGTCTCGCGAATCGTATCAGCTAGGAAATCCGTCGGCGATTTGGCCGCCAGGCGTTCTCCCTCCCCCCTCTGCGGGGGAGGGTACCCTGCGGAGCAGGGGGGGAGAGGGGAGCGCCGTATCCGGAGAGGTCGCTCCCCTCTCCCGACCCTCGCTGACGCGAGGCCCACCCTCCCCCGCAGAGGGGGGAGGGAAGAGCGCGTGCGGCGAAGGGCAATACTCGTCCCGCGCTCGTTCGCGGCATTCCGAATCGAGCGCACGTCACGACGATCTCCGTCAGCGGACATTCGTTCGTCAAGCCGACAGGGCGAGGCCGCATGAGCACGACGTCCTCGCCCGCGGGCACCGTCGCCGCCGAGCCCTACCCGTGGCCCTACGACGGCGACCTGCGGCCGGGGAACACCGCGCTCGTCATCATCGACATGCAGATCGATTTCTGCGGCGACGGCGGCTACGTCGACGCGATGGGCTACGACCTGTCGTTGACCCGCGCGCCGATCGCGCCGATCGCCCGCCTGCTCGCTGCGATGCGTGGGGCCGGCTACACGATCATCCACACCCGCGAGGGCCACCGGCCCGACCTCTCCGACCTGCCGGAGAACAAGCGCTGGCGCTCGCGCCGGATCGGCGCCGGCATCGGCGACCCCGGGCCCTGCGGCAAGATCCTGGTCCGCGGCGAGCCCGGTTGGGAGATCATCCCGGAGCTCGCGCCGCTCCCCGGCGAGGTGGTGATCGACAAGCCCGGCAAGGGCTCGTTCTGCGCCACCGACCTCGAGCTGATCCTGCGCACCCGCGGCATCCGCAACCTTGTGCTCACCGGCATCACCACCGACGTCTGCGTCTCCACCACCATGCGGGAGGCCAACGACCGCGGCTTCGAATGCGTGGTGCTGGGCGACGCCTGCGGCGCCACCGATCCGGAGAACCACGCGGCGGCGCTTCGCATGGTGACGATGCAGGGCGGGGTGTTCGGCGCGGTCTCCGACACCGACGCCGTCATCGCCGCGCTCGCCGCCGCATGAGCACCCGCCGCGCCGTCGTCCACCGCATCGCCACCGCCGCCCCGGACGACGTCTCCGGCCTGGAACGCGCGATCGCGGAGGGCCGGATCGTGCCGGGCGCGATCGTCGCGATCTTCGGCAAGACCGAGGGCAACGGCCTGGTCAACGACTGGACCCGGGGGCTCGCCGCCCGCGCCCTGCGCGACCTGCTGGGTCGGCACGCCGGCCCGGAGGCCGCCGAGCGGGTCTGCCTCGTCATGTCGGGCGGGACCGAGGGCGGCCTGTCCCCGCACGTCACCGTGTTCGAGGTGCGCGAGGCCGACGAGGCCGCCGTGCCCGGCGCGCTCGCCATCGGCCACGCCCACACCGCCGACCTCCGGCCCGAGCAGGTCGGGCGCCTGGCCCAGGTCGCGTCGGTGGCCGACGGCGTGCGCGCGGCGATGCGCGCGGCCGGGATCGTCGATCCGGACGAGGTGCACTTCGTCCAGGTGAAGTGCCCGCTCCTCACCTCGGAGCGGATCGCCGAGGCGCGCGGCCGCGACGCGGACTGCGCCACCGCCGACACGCTGAAATCCATGGGCCTCTCGCGCGCGGCCGCCTCCCTCGGCATCGCCGCGGCGCTCGGCGAGGTCGGCGCGCTGGAGGAGGCCGCGATCGGCCGGGACTTTTCGCTCGCCTCGTCGCGCGCCTCGGCCTCGGCCGGGATCGAGCTGATGGGCCACGAGATCGTGGTGCTCGGGCGCGGCGCCGGCTGGTCCGGCCCGCTGCGGCTGCTGTTCCCGATGATGCCGCTGATCATGCGCACCTTCGACGCCCGGCTGCTGGTGGTGACCGGCACGCTGTTCTTCATCGCGAG
>NZ_VRUV01000332.1:0-5077 GCF_008039455.1 Methylobacterium sp. WL116 | reverse complement strand
CCGCGGGCACGGCGGCCAGGATCTCGCCGAGGCGCTCGGCCGCGCCCGCGGCCTGGGCGAGCTCGCCGTAGACCTCCGAGAGCTGCCCGAGCGCGCTCGCGCCGAAGACGGCGTAGAGCACGAACTGCGACAGCTGCCCGGCGCTCATGGTGTGGGCGAGCACCCCTTGCGCGCCGTACCACATCACCCCGACGACGGAGGCCGAGATCAGGAAGATCGCCACGCCGGTGAGCAGCGCGCGGGCGCGGATCGATTCGCCGGCGGCCGAATAGGCGCTCTCGGAGACCTGCGCGAAGCGGTCGGCGGTGGCCCGGCCCATGCCGAAGGCCTGCATCGTGCGGACCGCGCCGACCGCTTCCGCCGCGTAAGCGGAGGCGTCGGCGAGGCGGTCCTGCGCCGCGCGCGAGCGGCGTCGGACGCCGCGGCCGGAGACGATCAGCGGGAACACGATCAGCGGGATCGCGACCAGCACCAGCACCGACAGCCTCGGGCTGGTGATCACCATCATCGCGACGGCGCCGACGAACAGGAACAGGTTGCGCAGCAGGATCGAGATCGAGACGCCGAACACCGCCTTGACCTGGGTCGCGTCGGCGGTGAGCCGCGAGACGATCTCGCCCGACTGCGTCTTGTCGAAGAAGGCGGGATCGAGCAGCGTCAGCTGCCGGAAGACGGCGCTGCGGAGGTTGGCCACCACGCGCTCGCCCAGCGTCACCACCGTGTAGTACCGGGCGGCGCTCGACAGGGCGAGCACCGCGACGACCCCGAGCAGCGCCAGGAAGTAGGCGTTGATCATGCTCTCGCCCTCGGGCGAGAAGCCGTGATCGATCACCCGGCGCATGGCGATCGGCACCGTCAGCGTGGCCGCCGAGGCCGCCAGCAGCGACAGGAAGGCGGCGACGATCCGCCCGCGATAGGCCGCCGCGAAGGGGATCAGCGGCCGCAGCGAGCTCAGCGGGGCCTTGTCGCGACCTTCGGCGGGCGGGTTCTTCTTGCGGGCCATCACGCCTCTGGTGTTTCGTCCCTCGTCCGCGCGACAAGCATGCTTGTGAGCGGCCGGAGCCTGCGGTATACGCGCGCCTTCTTCCGATTGCGCGTGTGCAATGGCCGCGGGCCGCCAAGACGGGCCGTCGGCTTCGCATGAGCGGTTCGCACGAACGTGAGGTTCGTGGCAACGGTCCGATCACAGAGTTTCAACCCACGGATCTTACGGGCCGCGCCCTCCGCGCTCCCGGAGTTCGTGCACCGTCGAGGACGAGACGTCATGGCAAAGAGCGCGGCCGACAAGGCCAAGGGGACCGAGCACCCCGAATACCACTTCATCAAGGTCGTGATGACCGACGGCACCGAGTACCGGACGCGCTCGACCTACGGCAGCGAAGGTGACACCCTGAACCTCGACATCGATCCGCTGACCCACCCGGCCTGGACCGGCGGCGAGCAGAAGATGCTCGATCGCGGCGGCCGCGTCTCGCGCTTCACCTCGCGCTTCGGCAACCTCGTCGGCCGCAAGTAAGGGTTTCGATCCCGGCCTCGGCGTGCTGCAGGGGCTGGATCAACGCAAGAAGGGCGGCACCGCGGTGCCGCCCTTCTTGCGTTCTGGGCGTTCCGCTCAGGCCTGCAGACCGGGAAAGGCCGAGCGCAGGCGGTTCTGCTGGACGGCGACCGGGCTCTCGACGGCGGCCGGCGTCGGGCGGTCGTCGGAGATCAGGCCGTCGAGGTGCAGGATGCGGGCGTGCAGCCGGCGGGCGCGCAGGATCAGGTTCTGCAGCCGGACCGGCAGGAGCGTGAAGCTCTCGGCCTTCGGCGCCTCGGTCGCGGCGAGCCGCACGCGGTTCTTCTCCTGCAAGGCCTGGCTCGCGGTGAGCTCGCCCTCGGACACCGCGCGCTGCACCAGCAGCCAGGACGCGATCTGCATCAGCAGGGTGGTGAGCCGCATGCTCTCCGAGGCGTAGGACAGGGTTGCGTCCCGCGAGATCAGGCGCGACTCGTCGCGGCCCTCGCCGTCGAGATACGCCGCGGTCTCCTCCACCAGCGCCATGCCGTCGTGGAAGAGCGTCCGGAAGGCGTCGGACGTGACGTAGGTCCGCCCGAAATCGACCCAATCCCGTTCGTCCCGGAACGTGACGTCGTACCCGTTCATCCTGCCTCCTGCGTCGCTGCCGGGGCCTGTCGTCGTTCCGTCTTGGAACGCTCCCGGCCTGTCCGCGACCCTTGCCGCAATCCTAGCGCCGAACGGAGGTCCCGCCGCGACAACCGAAAGGTAACCTTAATCGCGTCCGCGCACGTTCCACCGGAATGTCGAGATCGGGCGGCGAGGCAGTACCGCGCGGTCGATGCGCGATGACGAATGGCGGATACGACATGGGACAACATTGAGGCTGTAAGTCGACGTGCCGCATTATGCCGGCTCGTCAGAACGCCGCGCGCACGCCGACGAACACCGACCGCCCGGCCCCCGGATAGAACGCCACCGGGCCGCCGGCCACGGCACCGGCGTTCGCGACCACGGTGATGTCGGAGACGTAGCGGGCATCGAGCAGGTTGCGGGCGTCGACGAACAGCGAGACGCCGTTCGCGAAGTCGATCCCGGCCTGCACGTTGAGCAGGGCGTATCCCGGCACCTTCAAGGTGTTGGCGTGGTCGGCGAACGCGCCCTGAGGCACCCAGTCGACCGACGGGGCGATGTGGAAGCCGCTCGGGTGGACGTAGCTCACCACCGTGCGCAGCACGTCCTGGGGAAGGCCGGCGATGCGGTTGTTGCCGTAGACGGGATCGCCGACGAAGCGGAAGTCGTTGTGCGTCCAGATCTGGGACAGGCTCAGCCGGTCGCCGACGCCCGACAGGTCGCGGGCGAGGTCGAGGCCGAAGGCGGCCTCGACACCCTGGTGCCGGGTGCGTGGCGCGTTGAAGGTCGCCGCCGGCAGGTTGATCGCTGCGCCGAGCGCGGTGTTGAAGTTGATCAGCTCGTCCCGGATGTCGGCACGGTACAGGGTCACGTCCCAGGTCAGGCGGTCGATCCGTCCGCGAGAGCCGGCCTCGTAGGTCCAGGCGCGCTGGGCCTGGAGCGGGACGAAGGTGGTGCGCAAGATGTTGGTCTGCACGAGGTCGCCGAAATCCGGCACGTCGCGCGAGCGCGTGACGTCGCCGAACACCTGGATCTCGGGCAACGGCTGCCACAGCAGGCCGATCTTCGGGTTCACCCCCTCGTAGGTCTCGTCGGCGAACTGCACGTTCGGGCTCGCCGCCAGGCCGCCCTTGTTGCTGTAGGTGCGGTTGGACGAGAACGCCTTGGCGCCGGTCATCAGGGCTACGTCCGGCAGGAACCAGAACCGGTTCTCGCCATAGGCCTCGAGGTTCGAGGCGCTCTGCAGGGCGTTGAGGGTCTGCGCGCCGCGCTGGCCCTGGACGTTGGCGAATTGCAGCGCCGAGTTCTGCCCGGCGAAGGCCCGCAGGCCCAGGATCGTGTCGTTGCGGAAGCCGCCGAGGTCGAACGTGCCGGCCCAGTGCGGGCTGATGCCGTAGGTCCAGCCGTCCTGGTCGATCGCCTGGAAGATCGGATGGTAGAGCGATTTGTGGATCGCCCAGGTGTCGACGTCGAGCTTTCCCACGTCGAGGACGAAGCTGGTGCGGTTGGAGATGCGCTCGGTCTCGACCTTGCGCGACTGGTTTCCGGCGATCGCGGCGGCGTTGGCCAGCGTCGGGTTGCTCAGCGCGTCGGACAGGCTCAGCGTGCCGGGCAGCTTCTGGTTGGTCAGGTAGATGCCGGCGTAGAACCGCGTCTCGACGCCCGGCGCCAGCTGGTAGCCGAGGTTGGCGTTGAAGTTCTGCGTCCGCTGGGTCTCGTGGTCGCGGAAGCCGTCAGCATTGGTGATGGTGCCGTTCACCAGCACATCGACCGGGCCCGAGATCCGCGAGGCCTGGAAGTTCTCGCGGATCGTGCCGAAGCTGCCGCCGTCGATCCGGACGATGTCGGGCGCGAATGCGGTGTAGGCGGTCGGCGTCACGGCGTTGATCGCGCCGCCCAGCGTTGTCGCGCCGAAGGTGAGGGCGTTTCCGCCCTTGTAGACCTCGACCGAACGCAGCGCCAACGGATCGATCTGGTAGAAGTCGCCGCTTCCGTCGGCGAGGTTGAACGGGATGCCGTCCTGCAGAAGCTCGATGCCGCGCAGGTGGAACCCGCGCGCGATGCCCGATCCGCGTACCGACAGACGAAGTTCCTGCCCGTAGCGCTCCTGGACCGCGACGCCGGGCGTGTCCTTGAGCACATCGCGCAGGGTGTTGGCGTAGCGGTCCTGGAAGCTCGCCGCGTCGACGAAGGCCACCGACCCGACCGTCGCGTTCAGAGCCGCGCGCTGCTCGGCGACGCTCGGGACGGTGACCGAACCCGCCGCGGCACCGCTGACCGAAAGCTCGGGCAGCACGACGGCATCCGACGGCTCCTGCCCCCGGGAGGGCAGGGCGGCGGACAGCAGGACGGCGAGCGCCAGGGCGCCCGTTTCGAAGGGACGGGACATGCGAGACACCTTCCGACGGCCGCCGGGCGCGCGTCGGCGCGGGCAGGCACGTCCGGACTGGATGGAGAGGGCGACGCCGACGCGGATCCCGAGCGGATGCGCGCGGCGTCGGCGCGGATCAGTGGTGGGCGTGACCCGCCGGCGGTGCGGCGGGCGCCTGGGCGCCGATCGGCGCGACCGTGAACGTCACCGGCACGGTGCCGGCGCGCGCGAAGGTCAACGTGCCGGCGACCGTCTCGCCGACCTTCGGGCTCGCGGTCAGATCTTCGAACATCAGGTGCAGGCCGCCGGGGGCCAGCGTCACGGTCTCGCCGGGCCTGATCGTCAGGCCGCCCTCGACGGGCGCCATCCGCATCACGCCGCCGTCCATCGACATGCTGTGGATCGTGCCGCGACCCGCGAGAGGGATCGCGGCCGCCGTCAGGGTGTCGGGCACGGTGCCGGCGTTGGTGATGCTGACGTAGCCGCCGGCGACGGTGGCGCCGGCGGGCGTCGCGCGCAGCCAGGGCGTGGCGATGGTGAGGTCGCCGGCCTTGATCGCGGCCGGCGCCGCGTCGGGC
>NZ_VRUV01000331.1:0-5121 GCF_008039455.1 Methylobacterium sp. WL116 | reverse complement strand
CCTCTGGCGCGGCTCGCGGGCGCCGCCGAGGCGTTCGGCACCGGGGACGACCACGTGGCGCTGCCCGAGGCCGGCCCGCGGGAGGTGATCGCGGTCTCCCGCGCCCTCGACCGGATGCGCAACCGCGTGCGGCGCCTGATCGACGACCGCACGCAGATGCTGGCCGCGATCAGCCACGACCTGCGCACGCCGATCACCCGCCTGCGGCTGCGCGCGGAGTTCATCGACGACGACCACACCCGCATCATGACGCTGCGCGATCTTGACCAGATGAACGCGCTCGTTGAGGCGGCCCTGTCCTTCGTCCGCGACGGCCAGGGCGGCGCGTCGAGCGCGCGGACGCTGATCGACCTCGCCTCGGTGGTGCAGACGGTCTGCGACGGGTTCAGCGACGTTGGCGCCGACGTCTTCGTCACGCAGAGCCGCCACGTGCTCGTCCGCGGAAAGCCCGACGAGCTCGAGCGGGCGATCACCAACCTCGTCGACAACGCGGTCAAGTACGGCGGCGGCGCGCGCCTCTCGATGGAGCAGACGCCGCGGGGCGTTCGCATCGTGGTCGGTGACACCGGCCCCGGCATTCCCGAAGCCGAGCGCGACGCGATGCTGCAGCCGTTCGTGCGCGGCGACCGGGCCCGCAATCTCAACGACGCGAGCGGCTTCGGCCTCGGGCTGTCGATCGTGCTCGCCATCGTCGAAGCGCATGACGGCTGGCTCACCCTGACGAATCGCCCGGAAGGCGGCCTCTCCGCCGCGATCGAGCTGCCGCTGGCCGCCGCGATCCCGGCCGAACCCGCCGAGACCCGGATCGCCGCCGCGGCGGAATGAACGGCCGAGCCTTGCATCGGACCGGCGCGATCGGCGTTGAGGCCGAGCGGGCATCGGAAGGCAGGAAGCGCATGGACGTCGGATTCATAGGGCTCGGGCGCATGGGGCGCGCCATGGCGGCCAAGCTGGTCGAGGCCGGGCACACCGTCCGCGTCTGGAACCGGACCCCGGATGCTGCGCACGGGATCTCCGGCGCGACGCCGGTGGCGAGTGCGGCCGAGGCGTTCGCGGGCGACGCGGCGATCACCATGCTGTCGGACGACGCAGCGCTGCGCTCCGTCATCGTCGAGGGCGGGCTGCTCGACAGCGCAGGCCGGCCGGCGATCCACCTGTCGATGAGCACGATCTCCGTCGCCTTGGCGCAGGAACTGGCCGCGATCCATGCGCGCGCCGGCATCGCCTATGTCGGCGCCCCTGTGTTCGGGCGGCCGGACGCGGCCGCGGCGGGCGCCCTCAATATCATCGCCGCGGGCGATGCCGGCGCGATCGACCGCGCAGCCCCGCTCCTCGACGCGATGGGCACGAAGACGTGGCGCTTCGGCACCGAGCCGCATCAGGCCAATGCCGTGAAGCTCGCTGGCAACTTCATGCTGGTCTCGGCGATCGAGGCGATGGGCGAGGCCGCCGCCTTCGCCGAAGGTCACGGGGTGGCCGGCGCCGACCTTCTGGACATGCTCACCGGCACGCTGTTCGCCTCGCCGGTCTACAAGGGCTACGGCGCGTCGATCGCCGCGAACCGCTACGAGCCGCCGGGCTTCGGCCTCCGCCTCGGCGCCAAGGATATCGGCCTCGCCCTCGGTGCCGCGGCGGCGGTGAACGTGCCGATGCCGTTCGCGAGCGTCCTGCGGGACAACCTCATCGACGCGATCGCGCACGGCGACGGCGACAAGGACTTGGCCGCGCTCGCCACCGTGGCGACCCGGCGCAGCGGGCGCTGAGCGCTTGGACGCGGCGACGGCTGGCGTTTGCACCGACGCGTGAAGTCGGTCGTCATGCGTTCCGTGCAACACCGCCGCTGCGCGCGCCTTGCGCCCCGCCCACGATGCCATACCTGAACCTCTCGGCCCGCGACCGGGCTCCCGCATCCTGAGGCCGGCGCGCGCGGCCTTCGAGGCACGCCGATGATCTCGACCGAAGCCGACATCCTGAACACCGCCGCGTCCTGGCGACGGGACGGCCGCGACGTGGCGCTCGCGACCGTGATCGAGACCTGGGGATCGGCGCCGCGTCCGGTCGGCAGCCACCTCGTCGTCGACGGAGAGGGCAACTTTCTCGGTTCGGTCTCCGGCGGTTGCGTCGAGGGCGCCGTCATCACGGAAGCCGCCGACGCCATCGCCGACGGCAAGCCGCGGGTGATCGAGTTCGGCGTCGCCGACGAGACCGCGTGGCGGGTCGGGCTCTCCTGCGGCGGCCGCATCCGCATCTTCGTCGAGCGGATCGACTGACATGCGCGCCGACATCCTCGAAGGCCTCAACGTCGAGCGCGCCGCCCGCCGCGCCGCGATCCTCGTCACCGACATCGCCGACGGCGCGCAGCGCCTGGTTCGGGAGGCCGATATCGCCGCCGACGCCCTCGCCGAACCGCTCGGTCGGCACCTCGCCGCAGCCCGGAGCGGCCTCGTCGAGGCGGACGGCCGGACGCTGTTCCTGACGGTCCAGGTGCCGCCGGTCCGGCTCGTCGTGGTCGGGGCCGTGCACATCACCCAGGCCCTGGTGCCGATGGCCGCCGCGCTCGACCTCGCGCTGACGGTGATCGACCCGCGCACCGCCTTCGCCAGCCCCGAGCGGTTTCCGGGCGTCGCGCTGGTGGCGGATTGGCCGGACGCGGCCTTCGGCGGCGCGGTGCCGCCGCTGGACCGCTACTGCGCGCTCGCCGCGCTGACCCACGATCCCAAGATCGACGATCCGGCGTTGAAGGCCGCGCTCTCGGCGGAGTGCTTCTACATCGGCGCGCTCGGCTCGCGGAAAACCCACGCGGCGCGCGCGGTCCGGCTGATCGAGGCCGGCTATTCCGAGGCCCAGCTGGCGCGCATCCGCGCCCCGATCGGGCTCGCCATCGGCGCGGTCAGCCCGGCCGAGATCGCGCTGTCGGTGATGGCGCAGATCGTCGCCGCCCTGCGTCGGGCGCCGCGCGAGGCAGCTTCGTGAAGTTCGGGCCGGTTCCGGTCGGATCCGCGCTCGGCCTCATCGCCGCCCACACCATCAAGGCGGGCGGCGCGACCCTGCGCAAGGGCCGGGCGATCTCGCCCGAAACGATTGCAGGCCTCGCGGCCGAGGGCGTGCGCGATCTGGTGGCCGTCTCCCTGGAGCCGGGCGACGTCGGCGAGGACGAGGCCGCCGAGACCCTGGCGCGGCACCTCGCCGGGACCGGCCTGCGCTGCGAGCCGCCGTTCACCGGACGCTGCAACCTCTTCGCGGTCGGGCCCGGCGTTCTGGTCGTGGATCGAGCCGGCATCGATGCGGTCAACGGCGTCGACGAGGCGATCACCGCGGCGACGCTGCCGCCGTTCAAGCCCGTGGTGGCCGGCGAGATGGTCGCGACGATCAAGATCATCCCCTACGCGGTGCCGGGTACGGTCCTGGCGCATGCGTGCGCCGCCGCGCCGGCCGGCGCGTTGCGGGTCTCGCCCTATCGCCGCCGGCGGGTCGGCGTGGTCTCGACGCGGCTGCCGAGCCTGAAGGAGACCACCGTCGACCGGACCCTGGCCGCCCTCGCGGATCGGCTCGCGCCTACCGGCGCCGAGATCGTCGCCGACCGTCGCGTTCCGCACGCGGCCGGTGCGGTCGCCGAGGCGCTGGCGGCGGCGACCGCGCAGGACGGCGCCGACCTGGCGATCGTGTTCGGCGCCTCGGCCATCGCAGACCGCCGCGACGTGATCCCGGCCGGCATCGCGGCTGCGGGCGGAGCGGTGATCCATTTCGGCATGCCGGTCGATCCCGGGAACCTGCTGCTGCTCGGAGCGCTGGGAGACGTTCCGGTGATCGGCGCGCCGGGCTGCGCCCGCTCGCCCAAGGAGAACGGGTTCGACTGGGTGCTGCACCGCCTGCTCGCGGACCTGCCCGTCACCCGCGCCGACATCGTCGCGCTCGGTGTCGGCGGACTGCTGATGGAGATCGTCTCGCGGCCGCAGCCGCGATCGGGCGAACCGAGCGCCGCCGACGATGCCTGACATCGGAATCGGTGCCGTCCTGCTCGCCGCCGGCCGCGGCACCCGCTTCGGTGCCGAACCGAAGCTGCTCGCGCGGCTCGACGGGACGCCGCTGGTTCGCCACGCCGCGGAAGCCGCCCTCGCGTCCAGGGCCCGTCCGGTCGTCGTCGTGCTCGGAGCCCATGCGATGGCCGTGCGCGCGGTCCTTCACCATCTCGACCTCGTCTTCGTCGAGAACGCCGCGTTCGGCTCCGGCCTCTCGACTTCGCTGCGGGCGGGTCTCGCCGCGCTGCCGGCCGAGACCGATGCGGCGGTGATCCTGCTCGGCGACATGCCGCGGGTGACGCCGGCGCAGATCGATCGCCTCGCCGCCGCCTACCGGGCCGCGACGCCGGCTCCGAGTGCCGTGGTGCCGACGATCGCGGGGCGCCGCGGCAACCCGGTGCTGCTTGATCGGCGCGTGCTCGGCGACGCCCTCGCCAGCCTGTCCGGCGATCACGGCGCCGGGCCGCTGCTGAAGGGTCGCGCCGACGTCCTGGAAATTCCGGGAGAGCCCGGGACCGCGCTCGACGTCGACACGCCGGAGATGCTGGCTCGGCTCTGAAGGCTCAGGCCTTCTTCGCCTCGCTTCGGCAGCGATCCGAGCAGAACCGGACCTCGTCCCAGACCCGCTCCCACTTCTTCCGCCAGGCGAACGGCCGCCCGCACTGCGCGCACAGCTTGGTCGGCAGGTCGCCCTTGCGGATCATCTTCCCCGATGTCCGGCCCGAACTCTTGTTTACGGAATCGCCCCCGCTTCGCCTGGACATCCGGTCAGCGCCCGATCTGTCCGGCTTCGGCCAGCCCCACCGGCGACCACCGCGTGATCTGGATGTAGCCGTCGCGGGCCGCAACCACGACGTGGCGCCTGTGGCGATGGACGACGGTGCCGGGCAGATGCTTGTGCGCCTCGCGCCAGCCGCCGGCCTGCGCGACGTAGACGCGAGCGTCGCCGAGCCGCGCCAGCGTCTCGATCGATCCGAAAGCGCGGATCCGACGCAGGATCGCGGCGACGTCGGCGCGGAAGTCGAGGGTGCGGTCGACGTCGCTCGCGCGCGCCCAGTACGAGCCGTCGCCCTGCGGCTCGGGCCGCCGCCACCGCGCCGGC
>NZ_VRUV01000330.1:0-5123 GCF_008039455.1 Methylobacterium sp. WL116 | reverse complement strand
CGCCCGCGCGTCCGGCCCCGCCCTCGCGCCCGGCCGTTCGGCGCGCTACCACGCCAGCCGGTGAAAAGAACCGCGGATGACCGCCTTGACTGAACAGATCGCCGTGACGCGCGCCGCCTCGGGCGCACGCCTGCGCAAGGGGCCGAGCAAGGGCCTCGACGCCCTGTTCCGCGCCGCCGCCTACGGTTCGGCCCTGCTGGTGCTGCTGGTGCTCGCCGGCATCCTCGGCTCGATCCTCTACGGCGGCTGGCCCGCCTTCCGCGAGTTCGGCTTCGGCTTCCTCACCTCGAGCGCCTGGAACATCGGCACCGAGCAGTACGGCGCCCTGGTCGCCGTCACCGGAACGCTCGCCTCCGCGGTGCTCGCCCTGGTGATCGGCGTGCCGATCTCGCTCGGCATCGCGATCTACCTGACGCAGCTCTGCCCCGGCTGGGCGCGCAAGCCCGTCGGCATGACGATCGAGCTGCTCGCCGCCGTGCCCAGCATCATCTACGGCATGTGGGGCCTGTTCATCTTTGCGCCGCTCTTCGCCCGATTCGTGCAGATGCCGGTGTCGAACCTGGTCGAGGGCATGCCGATCGTCGGCACGCTGTTCTACGCCCGCGTGCCCTCGGGCGTCGGCGTGCTCACCGCCGGCATCATCCTGGCGATCATGATCGTGCCGTTCGTGGCCTCGATCGCCCGCGACATGCTCGACCAGATCCCGACGATCCTGCGCGAGAGCGCCTACGGCATCGGCTGCACCACCTGGGAGGTGGTCCGCCACGTGCTGCTGCCGCAGGCCTCGGTCTCGATCATCGGCGCGATTATGCTCGGCCTCGGGCGCGCCCTCGGGGAGACCATGGCGGTGACCTTCGTGGTCGGCAACGCCAACCGCCTCTCGGCCTCGGTGTTCGATCCCGGCTCGACCATCGCCTCGCGCATCGCCAACGAGTTCAACGAGGCCGACGGCCTGCAGCTGAACTCCCTGATGGCGCTCGGCTGCATCCTGTTCGCGATCACCTTCGTCGTCCTGATCATCGCCCGCTTCCTGACGCGCCGCGTCAAGGTCGCCTGAGGGACCCGCCATGGACGCTCCCAACACGATCCGTCCGGCGCCGGCCTTGAAGCCGGCCCGCATCCGCGGCAGCCGCCGGGTCGCCGACCGCACGCTGCGGATCGCCTGCCTGGCGGCCACCGTGCTCGGCGCCTTCGTCCTCGGCTCGATCCTGCTGATGCTCATCGTCGAGGGCGCGCGCGGATTCTCGCCGCTGCTGTTCACCCAGCCGACCCCCGGCCCCGGCTCGGAAGGCGGTGGCATCGCCAACGCCATCCTCGGCAGCCTCGTGCTCACCGGCATCGGCATCTTCATCGCCACGCCGATCGGGCTGATGGCCGGCACCTACCTCGCCGAGTACGGCCGCGGCTCGAAGCTCGCCGAGGTGATCCGCTTCCTCAACGACATCCTGCTCTCGGCCCCCTCGATCCTGATCGGCCTGTTCGTCTACACCCTGATGGTGCGGCCGATGGGGACCTATTCCGGCTGGGCCGGCGGCGTCGCGCTGGCGATTATCGCGACCCCTGTGATCGTGCGCACCACCGAGGACATGCTGCGCCTCGTCCCCGGCACGCTGCGCGAGGCCGGCGTGGCGCTCGGCGCCCCGATGTCGACGGTGATCCGCAGCGTGACCTGGCGGGCGGCCTCGGCCGGCATCGTCACCGGCATCATCCTCGCGCTGGCCCGCATCGCCGGCGAGACCGCGCCGCTCCTGTTCACGGCGCTCAACAACAACTCGTGGTTCAGCCCGGACCTGATGGGCGGCGTCGCGAACCTGCCGGTGATGATCTACCAGTTCGCCCTCTCGCCCTACCCGAACTGGCAGCAGCTCGCCTGGGCCGGCGCGCTCCTGATCACCATGACGATCCTGCTGCTCTCGGTCGTCGCCCGCTTCGTCATCAAGCCGCAGCGCGCCCGCTGATCCGCCGCCGGCATCCACGAGGAACACGACGATGAACGCCGCTCCCGCGATCAACGCCACCCGGTTCGACGGCCGCAACCCGGCCGACGAGCACGCGCCGATCCGCATCAGCGCCCAGGCCCTGAACTTCTACTACGGCCAGTTCCACAGCCTGAAGAACATCAACCTCGACTTCCACGACCGGCAGGTGACCGCGCTGATCGGCCCCTCGGGCTGCGGGAAGTCGACCCTGCTGCGCACCTTCAACCGGATCTACAGCCTGTACCCGGAGCAGCGCGCCGAGGGGCAGGTGCTGCTCGACGGCCAGAACATCCTCGATTCCGGCGTGGACCTGAACGAGCTGCGCTCGCGCATCGGCATGGTGTTCCAGAAGCCGACGCCGTTCCCGATGTCGATCTACGACAATGTCGCCTTCGGCCTGCGGCTCTACGAGAAGCTGCCGAAGTCCGAGCTCGACGGCCGCGTCGAATCGGCCCTGCGCAAGTCCGCGCTGTGGGACGAGGTGAAGGACAAGCTCAAGCAGTCCGGCATGGGCCTCTCCGGCGGCCAGCAGCAGCGCCTGTGCATCGCCCGCACGGTGGCCCAGAGCCCGGAGGTGATCCTGTTCGACGAGCCGACCTCGGCCCTCGACCCGATCTCGACCGGCCGCATCGAGGAGCTGATCGAGCAGCTGCGCAGCGAGTTCACGATCGTCATCGTGACGCACAACATGCAGCAGGCGGCCCGCATCTCGCAGTTCACCGCCTTCATGTATCTCGGCGAGGTCATCGAGGTCGGCCCGACCAACCGCATCTTCATGAACCCGACGGTGCGCCAGACCCAGGACTACATCACCGGCCGCTTCGGCTGAGCCGCACCCGGATCGTTCGAGGACCCACGCCCATGCCCGGCCACATCGTCACGTCCTACGACACCGACCTCGAAGACCTGCGCCGCTCGATCTCCGAGATGGGCGGCGTCGCCGAGAAGATGATGACCGAGGCGACCGACGCGCTCGTCCGCCGCGACACCCAGCTCGCCCAGGCGGTGATCGTCGCCGACAAGCGCCTCGACACGCTGCAGCGCGAGATCGAGGAGCGCGCGGTGCTGCTCATCGCCCGGCGCCAGCCGATGGCGATCGACCTGCGCGAGACGATCTCGGCGATCCGCGTCTCGGGCGACCTCGAGCGCATCGGCGACCTCGCCAAGAACATCGCCAAGCGCGTCGTCGCGATCAGCGACCAGGCCCAGGCCCAGAAGATCGTGCTCGGCGTGCAGCACATGAGCGACCTCGTCCAGGAGCAGCTCAAGGACGTGCTCGACGCCTATGCCAGCCGCGACGTCAACGCGGCCCACAACGTGTGGGAGCGGGACGGCGAGATCGACGCGCTGTACAACTCGCTGTTCCGCGAGCTGCTGACCTACATGATGGAAGACCCGCGCAACATCTCGTTCTGCACGCATCTTCTGTTCTGCGCCAAGAACGTCGAGCGCATTGGCGACCACACCACCAACATCGCCGAGACGATCCACTACCTGTCCACCGGCGAGAACCTCGCGGGCGACCGCCCGAAGAACGACGCCTCGAACTACGCGACGGTGGCACCGGGCGCCTGAGGGCTGCCGTCTCCTCCCCTCCTCCTCTGCGGCGGAGGGTGGGCCTCGCGTGAGCGGGGGTCGGGAGAGGGGAGCGACCGCGCGGGACACGGCGCTCCCCTCTCCCGACCCGCTTCAGGGGGGAGGGAGGTCCGTGGCGATGGATGAGAAAGTCGGGCGGTCCGCCCGGGAGTGCCCTGCATGCGTACGCGGATCCTGATCGTCGAGGACGAGGAGGCGCTGACCACCCTCCTGCGCTACAACCTCGAAGCCGAGGGCTTCGAGGTCGATTCCGCCGCCCGCGGCGACGAGGCCGAGCTGCGCCTGCAGGAGCAGGTGCCCGACCTGATCCTGCTGGACTGGATGCTGCCGGGGCTCTCCGGAATCGAGCTGTGCCGCCGGGTGCGGGCGCGGCGCGAGACGGTGTCCCTGCCGGTCATCATGCTCACCGCCCGCGGCGAGGAGGGCGACCGCATCCGCGGCCTCGGGACGGGGGCCGACGACTACATCGTCAAGCCGTTCTCCGTGCCGGAACTGCTGGCGCGCGTCCGCGCGCTGCTGCGGCGCGCCAAGCCCAGCCACGTCGCGAACCTGCTGGAAGCCGGCGACATCGAGCTCGACCGCGACAGCCATCGCCTGCGCCGGGCCGGCGGCGAGATCCACCTCGGGCCGACCGAGTTCAAGCTGCTCGAGTTCCTGATGCAGAGCCCCGGCCGGGTTTATTCCCGCGAGCAGCTCCTCGACGGCGTATGGGGCCACGACGTCTACATCGACGAGCGCACCGTCGACGTGCATGTCGGCCGCCTGCGCAAGGCCCTGAACCGCGCCGGCGAGACCGACCCGATCCGCACCGTCCGCGGCTCGGGGTACGCCTTCGACGAGACGTTCTCGGGCGAGGATTGAGTTCGGCTTTCGGTGGACGGCTCAAGCGATCGCAACGATCCGCGACCTGCCGTGGGTCCCTTCTCCCATGGGGAGAAGGACAGGATGAGGGGCGTGAGTCATCCGGGTCGGTCACGCCCCTCACCCCAACCCTTTCCCCATGGGAGAGGGAGCCGTCGCGCACACTGAAGTGATTTCAGTCCTACGAAAATTATATTTTTACCAAGCTTCAGGGGACCTTCGTCCCCCCGCCGTCGAGCCCCGCGCTGCGGCCCGTCGCCTTCACGGCGTCCAGCGCGCTCAGCATCGTCCCCTCGGTGAGGATCTGCGGCAGAACCGTCGGCTCTCTGGCACCCGCGTAGAGCAGGTAGAGCGGCACGCCGCTCCGGCCGTGGCGCTCGAGCAGGCGGGTGATCTCCGGGTTCTGGTTGGTCCAGTCGCCCCTGAGATACGTGACGTCGCGCGCGCGCATCGCCGCGCCGACCGCCGCCGTCCCGAGCGAGGTGCGCTCGTTGACCTGGCAGGTGATGCACCACGCCGCCGTCATGTCGACGAAGACCGGCCGGCCGCTCGCCAGCAGCGCGTCGAGGCGGGCCTGCGTGAACGGCTCGATCCCCTCGGCCCGGGCCTGAGCCCCCGGTGCGACGCGGTCGTGATCGAGGGTGAGGGCGAGCCCCGCCACGCCGGCGACGGCGAGCACCGCGAGGC
>NZ_VRUV01000032.1:0-19165 GCF_008039455.1 Methylobacterium sp. WL116 | reverse complement strand
GACCCCGCTGCTGACCCACTTCGACCGCAACGGCTTCGGCTACACCCTCAACCGCGCCACCGGCGAGCTCCTCGTCGCCGAGAAGTTCGACCCGGTCGTCAACTGGGCCTCCAAGGTCGACATGGACAAGGGCTCCAAGACCTACGGTCGCCCCCTCGTCCAGGCCAAGTACTCCACCGAGCAGAACGGCGAGGATACCAACTCCAAGGGTATCTGCCCGGCGGCCCTCGGCACCAAGGACCAGCAGCCTGCTGCGTTCTCGCCGAAGACCAACCTGTTCTACGTGCCCACCAACCACGTCTGCATGGACTACGAGCCGTTCCGGGTGACCTACACCCCGGGCCAGCCCTACGTCGGTGCGACCCTGTCGATGTACCCCGCGCCGAACAGCCATGGCGGCATGGGTAACTTCATCGCCTGGGACGGCGTCGAGGGTAAGATCAAGTGGTCGAACGCCGAGCAGTTCTCGGTCTGGTCGGGCGCTCTCGCCACCGCCGGCGATGTGGTCTTCTACGGCACGCTCGAGGGCTACCTGAAGGCCGTCGACTCCAAGACGGGTAAGGAGCTGTACAAGTTCAAGACCCCGTCGGGCATCATCGGCAACGTGATGACCTACCAGCACAAGGGCAAGCAGTACGTCGGCATCCTGTCGGGTGTCGGTGGCTGGGCCGGCATCGGCCTCGCGGCCGGCCTGACCGACCCGAACGCCGGTCTCGGCGCGGTGGGTGGTTACGCCGCCCTCTCGAGCTACACCAACCTCGGTGGTCAGCTCACCGTCTTCGCGCTGCCGAACTAATCGGTCGCACGAAGCCGCTCTGAAATGAGTGCCGGCGCGGGTTTCCGCGCCGGCATTCTTATGATTAGAATGCCCTCAAGAAGGCTGCGAAAGGCCGCCTGAGAGCGGCTCGACCTTCAGGTCCCAGGGAGATTTTTGCGTTGCATTACCTCAGCAAATCCGTCACGCGGCCGTTCCTGGCCGCCCTCGCCCTAGCGTCCGTCTCGATGGTCGCCGTACATGCTGAGGATGCCAAGCCCGCCGATCCCGCCCTCGCCAACTCGCTGAACACCGACGACAAGTCGGCCGAGCCCGACGACAAGCTCCTCAAGAAGGATGCCGCGGTGAAGGTCGAAGAGGGCAAGTACTTCGATGCCGAAGGTCACCCGACCTTCCACATCACCGACGCGGGCAAGAAGTTCGACTGGTACACTTACTCCGGCTACCGCCGCTATCACGCCGAGTGCCACGTCTGCCACGGCCCGGACGGCATGGGCTCGACCTACGCGCCGGCGCTCAAGGACTCGCTCAAGCACCTCTCCTACGAGGAGTTCATCGGCATCCTGGCCGGCGGCAAGCAGGACGTGAGCTCGTCCGACCAGAAGGTCATGCCCGCCTTCGGCGATAACAAAAACGTCATGTGCTACTCGGACGACCTCTACGTCTACCTGAAGGCCCGCGCCTCCGGCGCGATGGGCCGCGTCCGCCCGGGCGACAAGGAAGACAAGCCCGAGGCCGCCAAGAAGGCCGAGAAGGAGTGCATGGGCGGCTGATGCGCCGCGCACGCACCCACGCTGCCGTCGCGATCGCGCTCCTGCCTCTCCTGGTAGGGGTGCGGGACGCGGCGGCGCAGAACGTCCCCGATCTCGTCACCGCAGACGTGCTTCGCGTCTGCGGCGACCCGGGCAACATGCCGTTCTCCGAGCGCAAAGAGGACGGCTTCGAGAATCGCATCGCGGCGATCATCGCCGACGAGCTGAAGATCAAGGTCCGCTACTACTGGCTGACCCAGGGGCCCGGCTTCGTCCGCAACACCCTCGGCACCGGCCTGTGCGACCTGATCGTCGGGTCGGCCCTCGGCAGCGAGGGCGTCCAGAACACCAATCCGTACTATCGCTCGGTCTACACGCTCATCGTGAAGCAGGGCGATCTGGCGGGGGTGTCCGGGCTCGACGACCCCAAGCTCAAGGGCAAGCGCATCGGCGTCATCGCCGGAACGCCGCCGGTCAACCGGATGGGCGACCTCGGCCTGATCTCGAGCATGAAGGCCTACGCGCCGTATCAGCTCGACCCGGCACGCAAGAACCAGACGGTGGGTGCCGAGATCGTGTCCGACCTTGCGGCCGGGCAGATCGACGCCGCGGTGCTCTGGGGACCGTCCGCCGGATGGCTGGCCAAGCAGAGCGGCACGGCGATGGACGTGATTCCGCTCCTGAAGGAGCCGGATCGCCCGCCGATGAGCTACCGCATCGCCATGGCGGTACGGATCGGCGAGAACGACTGGAAGCGGTCGCTGAACACCATCCTGCGCAAGCGCCGCTCCGACATCGAAGCGGTGCTTCGCGACTTCGACGTGCCGCTGCTCGAAGAGGAAGAGAACAAGCTGCTCGCGCCGAACGCGCACTGAACGCGTCGTCGACAGGATATCATAACACTCGCGAAGGGTCGGGCGAACGCCCGGCCCTTCGTCGTTCCGGGATGCGTTCAGTTCCGCTCGATGCCGCTGCGGTCGAGCTTGGCCAGCGCGTCGGCGACGGTCTCGCCGCCGATGACGAGGTCGGGCGCGATCTCGGCGAGCGGCACCAGCACGAAGGCGCGCTCGCGGACGTAGCGGTGCGGAAGGACGAGGCGCTCGTCCGAGACCTCGGCGCCGGCATAGGACAGCACGTCGATGTCGATCACGCGCGGCCCCCAGCGGCGCTCGCGGATGCGGCCGAGATCGCGCTCGACGCCGAGGCAGGTATCGAGCAGGGCGTGCGGGTCGAGGTCGGTCTCGATGGCGAGGGCGCCGTTGAGGAACCAGTCCTGATCGGTCTCGCCCCAGGGCGGGGTGCGGTAGTCGGACGACCGCGCGGTGATCCGGATGCCGGGAACCGCCGCGAGACCCCGCACCGCGGCGGCGAGATGCCCGGCCTTGTCGCCGATGTTGCTGCCGAGGCCGAGATAGGCTTGCGTCATGCCCGGGCCTCCCGCCTGCGGGTGATCAGGACCGCGATCCCGTCGAGGTTCGCGGGAACCGGCGCGCTCGGCTTGTCGACCCGGACGGTGATCGCCTCGAGAGCCGGAAACCGCGCCAGGATCTCGCCGGCGATCGCCTCGGCCAGCGCCTCGATCAGGTCGAAGCGCCGCTCGGTGGCGATCGAGACCGCGATGGCGGCGAGGTCGGCGTAGCTCACCGTCCGCGTCACGTCATCGGAGCGGCCGGCGGGCGCCAGGTCGAGGGCCGCATCGAGCGACAGGTAGAAGCGCTGCCCGAGGCGCGTCTCCTCGGGCAGCACGCCGTGATGGGCGAAGACCGCGATGCGCTCGACGAGGATGCGGTCGCTCATCGGCGGTCTCCCGGGCGCAGGACGGCGTCGACCACGCGCATCGCGTCGACATGGGCGGCGACGTCGTGGACGCGGACGATGTCGGCGCCGAGCGTCGCGGCAAGCGCATGCGCCGCGAGCGATCCGTTGAGCCGGTCGGCCGGCGCGGTCTCGCGGTCGTGCAGCCGGCCGAGCAGCGACTTGCGCGAGACGCCCACGAGGATGGGGAAGCCGAGGGCGCGGATCTCGGGCAGGCGCCGCAGCGCTTCGAGGTGCTGGTTCCAGCTCTTGCCGAAGCCGATGCCCGGATCGAGCACGATGTCGCCGTCGGGGATGCCGGCCCGGCGGGCGATGCCGAGCGAGACCTCGAAGAAGCGCAGCATGTCCGAGACGATGTCGAGGTCGGCGTCGACAGTCTCGCGATTGTGCATGATCATCACCGGCGCGCCGTGGTCGGCGGCGACAAGGGCGATGTCGGGCTCGCGCTGCAGGCCCCAGACGTCGTTGACGATGCGGGCGCCGGCCGCCAGCGCGCTCTCGGCGGTCGAGGCCTTGTAGGTGTCGATCGAGATCGGGACGGAGAGCCGGTTCGCCAGGGCCCGGATCGCCGGAAGGACGCGGGCCTGCTCCTCCTCGGCCGGCACCGGAACGTGGCCGGGGCGGGTGGACTCGCCGCCGATATCGACAAGCGCGGCGCCCTCGGCAGCCAGCGCGTCGGCCTGCCGGCAGGCGGCTTCCTCGCCGACGAAGCGGCCGCCATCCGAGAAGGAATCCGGCGTGACGTTGAGGATGCCCATCACGAGGGTCCGCCGGCCCAGTTCGGGCAGCAAGCCGGCGAGGGCGGCGGGTCGATGGCTCAAGGGGCGTCGCTTCTCTGGCTCGTCGCGGGCGGCTCCCGCCGCGTCGATGTGGCCGGTTTTTCCGGGCGAAGCAACGGCGCCCGTTGCCATGAGAAAAGGCCGCCCGGTACCGGGCGGCCTCTCCAAGGTTCCTGGGCGACGCCTCAGCCGCGGTAGCAGCGGATCTCGGCCTCGGCCTGGGCGCGGCGGAGGTCGGCGACCTTGTCGTCGAACACCTTGGTCGACTTGAACTCGTTCGAGCGCGCGCCGATGCCCTGGCGCATCGAGAGCACGGTGCTCGCCTGCACGTACTTGTCGTAGGGCAGGATCGCCGCGAGCTGGTCGATCGAGCAGGTGCAGCGCTGCATCGCCTCGCGGGTCTGGCCGTTGGCGGCCATGCAGCCGAAGACGTAATCGACGCGCGCGTCGGTCGGGTAGTCGTTCTCGGCATCCGCCGCGACGACCGGCATCGCCAGCATCGTCAGCGCGACACCGGACAGGGCAAAGCCCTCAACCAGCTTTCTGATCATAGCTCAGCCGCTCCTCCAAGAGTTCGCCGCCCTCGGCATTCTTCGATTGCGCCTCGATCGAGACGATCTCGCCGGGCACCTCGGGAGAGGTGACGAAGGTGTAGGTCATGTTGTCCATGCCGCGCATGCGCTGGGCCATCCCATCGCCGAGGAAGGGCCTGGACACCACCTGCCAGGCGTCGACCGAGCGGCCCTTGTAGTCGACCTTGATCGGCGTGACGGTGGCGCCGTCGCGAAGGCCCTTGCGGATCGCGAGCTTCAGGTAGCGCGGGTTGGCCTGGAGCACCCGGGCGAGATTGGTCAGGTGGTTCTCCAGGAACAGCGGGATCACCGGGTTGCCGGACATGTCCTCGAACGGGCCGGCGGGGAACCGGTTGGTGCCCGAGAACATCTCGACGGCGATGTTGCGGCCGTCGCCGCCCGTGCCCGGCTCGAGGGTGAGCTTGATCGTGTCGTCGAGCGGCGGCCCGAACGGGCCCTTCGCGATGCCGGACCGGCGCAGGTAGTCGTAGGTCAGCGTCGAGCCGGCGGCGGCGTTCTTCAGCTGCGGCTGCTCGAACAGCAGGTCGGCCGCGCTCGGGGGCGCCGCGGCGTTCGCCTGTTCCGGCGCGGCTGCGGCGGGGGCAGGAGCCGGGGCGGCGGGCGCCCCCTCGACGGCGAGCGCCGGGGTCGCGGCAAGCAGCGCAGCGACGATCACGAAACACTTCACGAGAGGGCGTCCTCCTTGCGTGGCGCCGGGATATTGGCCCCGATCGTCCGGTAGGTGTAGTCGGGCGGCGTCTCGGCCGCCTCCTCGACGGCGAGCGCCCGCACCTTGGCGTGCAGGGGCGACAGCGAGCAGGCGGGGTCCGTCGCCGCCGCATCGCCGGCGAGCGCCAGCGCCTGGCAGCGGCAGCCGCCCCAATCCTTCTCGCGCCGGTCGCAGGAGCGGCAGGGCTCCTGCATCCAGTCGGTGCCGCGATAGGCGGTGAAGGCCGGGGCGTTCGCCCAGATGTCGCCGAGCGAATGCTCGGTCACGTGCCAGAACTCGAGATGGCTGATCGTCTCGGCCGCATGGCACGGCAGCACCTTGCCCTGCGGCGTCACGTTGATCAGCTTGCGGCCCCAGCCGCCGGCGCAGGCCTTCGGGTACTTCGCGTAGTAGTCCGGCACGACGAGATCGATGACGAGCTGGCCCTTGAGGCGCTCGCGGGCCGCCTCGACGATGCGGATCGACTGATCGACTTGGGCCTTGTTCGGCATCAGCGCGGCGCGGTTGACGTAGGCCCAGCCGTAATACTGCGTGTGCGCCACCTCGAGGCGCTTGGCGCCGAGCTTCACCGCGAGGTCGATGAAGCCCTCGACCTCGTGGATGTTGCCGCGGTGGATCACCGAGTTCAGCGTCAGCGGCAGGCCGAGCTCGGTCACCTTGGCAGCGAACTCCATCTTCTGCGGCTGCGCGTTCTTCAGGCCGCCGATCTTCTCGGCGTTGGCCGCGTCCACGCCCTGCACCGAGAGCTGCACGTGGTCGAGGCCGACGTCGTAGAGCGCCTGGAGCTTGGACAGGGCGCCGCCGACGCCGGAGGTGATCAGGTTCGAGTACAGCCCGAGCTTGGCGCAGGTCTCGGTGATCTCGACGATGTCGTTGCGCGCCGTCGGCTCGCCGCCGGACAGGTGGACATGGAGCACGCCGAGGCCCGCGGCCTCGGTCAGCACCCGCTGCCAGGTCGCGGTGTCGAGCTCGCGCGAGCGTCGGTCGAGGTCGAGCGGGTTCGAGCAGTACGGGCAGCGCAGCGGGCAGCGGTGCGTCAGCTCGGCGAGCAGCCCGACCGGGGCCGGGATCGCCGCCGCGTTCGGGGTCAGCGCGTTCATCGCTCCAGCACCCTCTTTCCGGCGAGGTCGTTCAGCATGGCCAGCACGTCGACCTCGATCGCGCGCGGGTCGGCGGCGTAGGTCTCGCCGAGCCGGTCGGCGATGGCGGCGACGCTGGTCTTGCCGTCGACGAGGTTGAGGACCGCGACGGCGTTGGCGTCGAGGTCGAAGGTGCGCTCGGGGGCGAGCAGCACGTGCTTGTCGCGGGTCTGGTCGAACCGCATCCGCACGCCGCGGGGCAGGCGCGGCACGTCGGTCGCCGACAGGCGGCCGGTGCCGGGTGCCCCCGATTGCGTCTCGGCGACGAGCCCGGTGCCGGGCGTCCAGGCGTCGGGCGGGATCATCCCGGGCGCGACGTAGGCGAAGTACAGCGCGTCGAGCTGGGTCCACAGCACGTTGCACTTAAAGGTCAGCGCCGCCATCGCCTGACGTTGCAGCTCGGGCGTGGTGGCATGGCGCTTGACGTAGTCGAGGGCGAAGTCGGCGTCGCGCGGCGCCTGGGTCATGCGCTTCTCGAAGTACGCCAGCGTCTCCTTGGTGATGAAGTCGTAGTTCTTCAGCATGCCCGAAACGCGCTCGGAGATGATGTTCGGCGAGAACATCTCGGTGAGCGACGAGGCGATCGCCTCAAGCAGCGAGCGCTCCGCGACGAAGTGCACGTAGGCCTCGACCGAGAACTTGGTGGCCGACAGGATGCCGGCGGTCGACTCGACGTAGTCGCGCCGGAAGCCGACGCCCTCGGCGAGCTTCAGCCAGCGCTCGATGCCGCCGTCGCCCGGCGCGTCGCCGTCGTGGTCGACGATGCGCTGGCGCCAGACGCGGCGGAGCGCGGCGTCGGTCATCCGCGCCAGCACCGCGGCGTCCTTCACCGGGATCATCGCCTGGTAGTAGTAGCGGTTCAGCGCCCAGGCCCGGACCTGATCCTTGCTCAGCTTGCCGTCGTGCAGCAGGCGGTGGAACGGATGCAGGTTGTGGTAGCGCCGGGCGCCGATGTCGCGCAGCGCCGCCTCGAGCTCGTCGGGGCTGAGCAGGCGCTCGGACGTGTCGGATTGAGGGGTCGGGAACACTGCGTTCATGGCGTCACCAAGCGTCCGTTCGGAGGCGTTTCCTAGTCGTCTGTCGATCACCGCGTCTGGCGGCGGCTTCGCGGCGCAATCGAATCGCGCACGTCCCGTCATGAGATAGGTCGCGGGGCCGTCAAATGCCAACCGCGCCCGGTCGTCGCCGTCAGAGGCTCAGGGTGAGCCCGTCATGGGCGACGACCCATCCGTCCGCCTCGACCGCCGCGCGCTCGGGCGAGCCTTCGACGAGGACGGGGTTGGTGTTGTTGATGTGGACGAAGACGCGCGAACCGATCGCGACATCCTTCAGGCCGGCGACCGAGCCGCCGTCGCCCCGCATCGGCACGTGCCCCATGCGCCATCCGGTCTTGGTGCCGACGCCGGCGCGGATCATGTCGTCGTCGTGCAGCACCGTGCCGTCGAAGAGCAGCGCGTCGACCCCGCCGATCCGGGCCTTCAGATCCTCGGTGACGCGGGCGCAGCCGGGAATGTAGGCGAGGCGGCGGCCGCCGGCCTCGATCATCGCGCCGACCGTGCTCTCGGATTCGGCGCCGAGCTCGAGATCGGCATCCTCGAGCCAGAGCGGGACCTTGCCGGGCACCGAGAACAGCGTGACCGCAAGTCCCGGCAGCGGCTCGAAGCGCTGGCCGAGCGTGATCGCCTCCCGGACGACGACGCCCTCGGCCATCACGTCGAAGACGCGGTTCTCGGCGACCGAGCCGAGGATGCTGCCGGTGCCGTATAGCGTGTAGGGCTGGCCCTCGCGCAGCGTCAGAAGGCCGGCGACGTGATCGACGTCGCCGTTGGTGAGCAGCACGGCGCGGATCGGCGAGTGGCGCAGGCCCTCCCGCGGATGCATCGCCGGGTTGTCGAAGAGTTGCTGCCGGATGTCCGGCGAGGCGTTCACCAGGAGCCAATCCCCGCCATCGGTGGAGACGGCGATGCTCGACTGGGTCCGTGGCCTGACGCGGTCGGGCTCGCTGCGGGCGAGCCGGC
This sequence comes from Methylobacterium sp. WL116, assembly GCF_008039455.1. Lineage (NCBI taxonomy): Bacteria > Pseudomonadati > Pseudomonadota > Alphaproteobacteria > Hyphomicrobiales > Methylobacteriaceae > Methylobacterium > Methylobacterium sp. WL116. The sequence continues at coordinate 10,585 of NZ_VRUV01000032.1, read as the reverse complement.
AGTTCGGGCAACGGCAATTCCACTGGGGAAGCCCGCCGCCGGCAGCCGAGCCGAGGATCAGGACGCGCATGGAGTGGTCCGATGCAGCCAACAACCCTCAGCTCGGCGCAACACCTCAGTTGAAGGTGTCGATCTCGGCGGACTCGTAGCTGGTGACTTCCATGCCGACGCAGATTTCGGAAACGATCGGGGCAGCCCAGGTCATGGTGTTTCTCCGTCTGATTACGAACATCCGGTGCCGAAAGGTAAACTTAAGAGTACCCTAAGACACTGATGGCGCTTTTGTTTTCCGGCGCGGCACGGGTATCCGCAATTCCGGCCCCAGCATCAAGCACTAAATTGCCTAATGCTCCCAAATTTTTTGTGAGGCTTCGGCGTCGCAGGCTCCCGTGGGACGCGACGTCTCCGTGGCGAGCGTCAGTGCCGGTAGTCCGGCCCACGCGAGTCCAGCATGAAGCCGCGGCCGCGCACCGTGACCAGAAGCGGGCCGCCGTGCCGGACGAAGTCGGCCATTTTTGAGCGTAGGTAGCCGACATAGACGTCGACCACGTTGAGGGAGAGGCCGCCCTGGCTCGCCCACAGCCGCTCGAAGATGTCGGCTCGGGTGACCGGGCGGTTCACGCTCTCCATCAGCATGGCCAGAAGCTCGGCCTCGCGCGGGGTCAGGCGGGCTGAGGCATCGCCGCAGGTGACCTGGCGGGTGTCGAGGTCGAGAACGAGCTTGCCGGCGTTGATCAGCGTGCGCGGCCCCTCCGCCGCCTGCCGGCGCAGCAGGTGCGTGCGCAGCCGCGCCACCAGCTCGTCGAAGACGAACGGTTTTACGATGTAGTCGTCGGCGCCGAGCGCGAGGCCTTCGGCGCGGTCGCGGATCTCGTCACGGGCCGAGAGGAACAGGATCGGCCCGGGATAGCCGCCCTCGCGCAGGCTGCGGCAGACGTCGTGCCCCGAGCCGTCGGGCAGGGTGATGTCGAGAACCACCGCCTCGGGGCTCTCGTTCCGCGCCGACGCGAGCGCGTCGCCGACGCAGCCGGCGGTGCCGACGGAGAACCCCTCTGCCTCAAGGCCGCGGGTGAGAAGGCCGCGGATGTCGATGTCGTCCTCGACCACGAGGATTCGCGTCATGCCGCGTCGTCCTTCCGAATCTGTCGTTCGTCTCGGCTCGTCACGTCGTCGAGCGTCAGGTCGAGGAGCGGGATCTCCAGGGTCACCCGCGCCCCGGCGCCGTTCTCGCCGGCGCCGAGAACGATGGTGCCATCATGCTGCTCGATCAGCCAGCGCGCCAGGGCCAATCCGATCCCGAACCCCATCTCCGCCGGGCGGTCGCCGCGGCGGAAGCGCTCGAACAGGCTCTGCTCGCGGTCGCCGAAACCCGGCCCGTCGTCGGTGACGGTGATGCGGGCCGGCGCCGTGCCGCCGCCGGACAGGGCGACCTCGACCCGGGTGAGGCCGGTGGCATGGCGCAGGGCGTTGTCGATCAGGCTCTCGACGACCTGGCGCAGCCATTCCCGGTCGGCCAGCACCTCCAGGTTCCGCGGGCCCGGCTCGAACGCGAGCGCGACGCGGCGGCGGGCGCCCTCCGAGGCGAGGTTGTCGACCGCCTCGGCCAGGACCGGCGCGAGCTCGAGGGCGCGGCGGTCGAGCTCGATCTCGCCCGATTCCGAGCGCGCCACCCGCAGAAGATCCTCGACGCGCAGCTTGAGGCGCATCGCGCGCTTCCGGATGGTGGCGAAGGCGGGGGCGTGGTCGGTGATGCGCGGTCCAGCGCGGGCCGCGAGGTCGCATTCCCCGAGGATGACGGTGAGCGGAGTGCGAAGCTCGTGGCTGACGTCGGCGAAGAAGCGGCGTCGCGACCGGTCGACCGCCTCGAGGCGCGCATTGGCGGCGCGGAGGTCGGCGGTGCGCGCCTCCACCGTGTCCTCCAGGGCCGCGCGGTCGGCGGCGACGCGGCCCTCGCGCCGGGACAGGCGCGCGGCCATGCGGTTGACGTTGGCGACTAGCAGGCCGAGCTCGTCCCGGGTCGCGACGGAGAGACGCGTGTCGAGCTTGCCGCCGCCGATGGCGCCCGCGGCGCGACGCACCGCCTCGATCCGCGCCAGGGTGGGGCGGGTGATGCTGCGCCACAGCAGCACGACGAGGCCGAGCGCCGCGAGCACCGCCAGCGCGGCCGCGATCCGCAGGCGCTGCGAGAGGTCGCGCGCCGCATCCGAGCCGAGCACCATGCTGCGGCGCTCTGCCTCGATCAGGAACGAGAGCGGCTGGCCGGTCATCGCACCGAAGCCGTTGAGCGCGCCCTTAATGGAGTTCTGACGCTTCTCCGGATCGGTCTGGCGGACGATCTGCGCCACCTGCCGGTCGAGGATCACGCGGGCGGCGCGCAGCTGCGCCATCGGGCGGCTTCGCAGGGCGTACTGCATCCGGTCCTGCGGGTCGTCGCTGCCGGCGACGGATCTCGACAGCGCCTCGTCGACGGTCGTGAGCGCCCGGTCGACGTTGCTGCGCGCGATCCCCATCGCCTCCGGTGCGAGATCGGGATTGCCGATGGTCTCGACCGCCGCCATGCCGAACTGCGTCATCCGGCCCGACAGCTCGGCCAGAAGCTCGAGGCGGCCCTGCGCCGCCAGCGTCCGGTCGATGGTGCGCTCGGCCGCCCCGATCGCCGCGAGCACGCCCGCCGCCGCCAGGACGACGACGAGGGCGATCGACCCGAGCAGCAAGGCGAAGCGGACCTTCAGCGAGCGCATCGTCCCATTCCCGGCCGCATGCGCGGCGCTCCTCGTCCTCGGTTTCCTCAGGGCGCGACCGCGTCGAGAACCGGGCACGGACGCGACCCCCGCATTTCGAGAGAGGGTTTTGGGTCGTTTCAGCGCGAAAGCCAACACGGGCCGCGCCCTGTCACGCCTCTCCGTCGCGAAGCGGATGCAGTCCCCCTCTCAGTCCTGGCTCGGGCCGCCCTCGGCCTCCTCGACCTCGCGGCTCTCCTCGACCTCGGGCGCGACCTGGCCGTAATTCAGCACCGCGACCAGGGTGATGCCGCCGAAGACGTTGCCGAGCAGCGTCGGCACGAAGAAGCGCTCGGCGTACTCGCCCATCGTCGCCGCGCCGGTGACCACGAGGTAGAACGCCTCGACCGAGCCGGCGACGATGTGGGCGAGCCCGCAGAGCGAGACCAGCCAGGTCATCAGGAAGATCACGAACGGCGCCGCGGTCCCGGTGGCCGGCAGGAACCACACCATCAGGGCGATCATCCACCCGGCGAAAATCGCCTTCAGCACCGTGTCCCAGAACGGAAACGCGATGGCCTGATGGCTGATCTCGGCGAAGGCCGCCTTCACCGACGGCTCGAACGCGCCGGAATGGGCCAGCACGGCGGCGATCGCCAGCGTCGCCAGGATGTTGCCCGCAAGCACGACGATCCACAGGCGCAGCACCCGCCACGCGGTCTTGGCCGAGCGGTCGTGCAGCAGCGGCAGGATCGGCGTGATGGTGTTCTCGGTGAACAGCTGCTGGCGCCCGAGCACCACCACCAGGAAGCCGACCGCGTAGCCCATCGTCGTCAGGATCTTGGTCCACTCGCCCTCGGGCAGGTGGGTCTTGAGCACCCCCGGCACGATCAGCGAGAGCGCGATGCTGAGCCCCGCCGCGAAGGCCGAGAGGAACAGCGCCCCCCCGTTCCGCCGCAGTTCCTCGTTGCCCTCGCGCCGGATCACCTCGTGCAGGACGAAGGCGTCGGGGCGACCGATCCCGGCCACCGCCTCCTTGTGCGCGTCGCGCCGAGCTTCCTTGTCGTCCTGCTTCGGCTCGGCCATCACGCAAACGCTCCACGAACCGGATTCAGGGACGGATCGGCCGTCAGCCGCGAAGGCGCGACACCAGCGCCTCGATCTCGGCCCGCGCGCGCGCCACCGAGGCGGCGTCCTTGCCGCGGGCGACGATGCGGTTGGCGAACCCGTCCTTCGTCATCGACGGATAGGAGCCGATCGACACGTCGGCGTAGGCCTTCGCGATCTCGGCGAGGTCGGCGGCGTAGTTGCCCTCGGGCAGGTTGCCGGCCTCCACCGTCTCGGACAGCATCCGCGCGCCGGTCGGCAGCGTCGGGCCGATCTGGTCGAGCATCGCCTGCATGATCGACGGCACGCCGGCCATGACGAAGACGTTGCCGATGCGGAAGCCCGGCGCCTTCGAGATCGGGTTGGCGATCAGGTCCGCGCCGTCCGGGATCCGCGCCATGCGCAGGCGCGCCGCGTTCAGGTCCTCCGGCTTGTGGCGCTCCAGCAGCATCGCCCTGGCGCGGGGATCGACGTCGATGCCGACGCCGAAGGCCTTGGCGACGCAATCGGCGGTGATGTCGTCGTGGGTCGGGCCGATGCCGCCGGTGGTGAACAGGTAGGTGTGGCCGGCCCGGAGCGCGTTCACGGCGCCGACGATGGCGTCCGGCTCGTCGGGGACGATCCGAACCTCGCGCAGGTCGATGCCCACGGCGGTGAGATAGTCGGCGATCGTGCCGATGTTCTTGTCCTTCGTCCGGCCGGACAGGATCTCGTCGCCGATCACCAGGATCGCGGCGGTGATGCTCGTGGAATCGATTGTCATGGGGCTCGCCGTCCTCGGTCCCGCCGCAGATAGCGCGGCGGCGGCTGCGCGACCACCGACGGCGCTTTCATGCGCGGGCGCCTGTCGGCTATGGACCGCCACCGCGACGCAGCCCGGACCCCATGCGCTTTCCCGAACCCCTGATCGAAGGCCGCCTGGTGCAGCGCTACAAGCGCTTCCTCGCCGACGTGGACCTCGCCGACGGCACGCGCGTCACGGCACATTGCGCCAATCCCGGCGCGATGATGGGCCTGAACGCGGCCGGCAACCGGGTGCTGCTCTCGCCGGCCGACGGCCCGACGCGCAAGCTGAAGTATTCCTGGGAGCTGGTGGAGGCCGACCTGCCCGGCGGCCCGCAATGGGTCGGGATCAACACGATGCTCCCGAACGCGCTCGTCGCCGAGGCCTTCGCCGCCGGCGGTCTCGCGCCGCTCGACGGCTACGCGGCATTGAGGGCGGAGGTCCGCTACGGCGCGGCGAGCCGCGTCGACTTCGTAACGAGCGGCGAGGGGCTGCCGCCGGTCCACGTCGAGGTGAAGAACTGCCACCTGATGCGGCGGGCGGCCCTCGCCGAGTTTCCCGACTGCATCGCCGCCCGCAGCGCGCGGCACATGCGGGACCTCGCCGAGGTCGTCGCGGCCGGCGGGCGCGCGATGGTGATCGTCGTGGTCCAGATGCGGGCGGACGCCTTCGACGTCGCCCGCGACATCGATCCCGCCTTCGACCGGGCTTTTCGCTTGGCGCGTGCGGCGGGGGTCGAGACCTACGCCTATCGCTGCCGAATCGACCGGGAGGGCGTGACGATCGCCGACGCGATCCCGATCGTCACGCCGCCCTGACGCGCGTTTTCCGCGCTCCCCGGCGCATGGTACGGTGGTGGCGAGGCTGCGGCGTGCGCTCCGGCCGCCCGAGGCATCCCGATGGCCGATCGCGCGATCCGTGAACCCGTCCTGTTCGATGTCGCCGACTTCCGCGAGTTCCTCGAGACGCGTCCGTCGGAGGAGCGATGGGAACTGATCGCGGGGCTTCCCATGCAGTCGGCGGCACCGCGGATCGGGCATCAGCGCATCGCCAGCAACTTCGAGCGCCATCTCAACGCGGCGCTCAGGAGCCGCCGCCCGGAATGGCACGCCGACCGCGAGATCGGGATCGAGGTCTCGCCGGATTCGCCCTATCGACCCGAGCCCGAGGTGACGGTGATCGACACCGACATAGACACCGAGCGCAATTTCACGGATCGCTTCCATCTCGTGATGGAGGTGCCGTCGGCGAGCGACCGCGGGCGCATCCTGGCGAGCAAGCTCCGGTTCTATCGGGACCACCCGCCGAACCGCTGCATCGTGATCGTCGACCAGGATGCGGTCGCGGTGACGATCCACGAGCGCGACGCGGCGGACCTTTGGGCGGTCCGGGTGCTCCGCTCGGCCGGCGACGTGATCGAATTCGCCGGGCTCGGCTCGATCTGCACGGTCGGCGACCTCTACGAGAACACGCATCTCGACCCGCGGCGCGCGGCGCCGACCTGATCCTCGCAGGATCGGTGAAACCGGCGGCCGGTTTTGCGATCGGAGCCTGCTCAGGCGCTCCGCTCGAACATCCGGTTCAGCCGGGTGCGGCCGATCTCGCGGTAGCCGTGGCCTTCCAGGAGCTTGGGCAGATCGATCTGCCACTGGTCGGTGCCGTCCTCGATCACCAGCAGCGTCGGCAGCAGGGCAGGGGGCGCCTCGCGCAGGAACGGCTCGAGGATCAGGTCCTCGGCGCCCTCCACGTCGAGCTTGATCGCGTCGATCCGGGTCAGGCCCTCGCTGCGCACGAGGTCCATCAGGGTCACCGCAGGCACCTTGATCTGCGCGCTCTCGTTGGTGCCGACGATCTTGAGGCTCGATTCGCCGCGATTGCGCGGATCGACGAACAGCGTCAGCTCGCCGGACTTGTCGGCGACCGCGCAGGCCACGGCCTTGACCGAATGGAATGCATTCTGCGCGATGTTGAAGGTCAGCCGGTCGAACACGTCGGGCTGCGGCTCAACCGCGACGATCCGCGCCTGCGGGCCGGCGAACGCGGCCACGAACAAGGCGTAGGCGCCGATGTTGGCGCCGATGTCGAGGAAGACGCAGCCCGGCCGAAGCCGCGCCTTGAGCAGGGCGCGCTCCTGCGGGTCGAAGAATTGCGGCGTGAACAGCACCTTCTTCTCGCAGTTGTTGTTGTAGGGGTGCAGCCGCATCCGGGCGCCGAGGCGCTCGACGTCGAGGGGCTTGCCGCGCATCAGCGTGATCGCGAGGCGGCGCATGAACATCGCCATCCGCCGTCCGCGCCAGGACTCGGGCGAGATCCGCACGGTCCGCCGGGCGATCGCCGCGACGAGACCGGCCGGGGCGTAGGTGCCGTAGGGCTGAAGGTCGCTCATGCCGGGCTGATGCCAGCCGCGCCGCCCGCGGGCAAGCATCACGCGCGTTGCCGATCGGCGCCGCGGCTCTTACAGCCGGCACGGACCGCGCGGGCCGGTACGCGTGATGGGGAGCGGCGACCATGGACAGCTTCGATTCGGACGGCGTGCGCATCGCCTACATCGACGTGCCGGCCTCCGGCGGCTGCGGCGACCCGATCCTGCTCATCCACGGCTTCGCCTCGAACCACGTGGTCAACTGGGTCAACACGACGTGGGTGCGCACGCTCACGCAGGCCGGCTACCGCACCATCGCGTTGGACAACCGCGGCCACGGCGAGAGCGAGAAGCTCTACGACCCGGCCCGCTACGGCTCCGAGGACATGGCCGGCGACGCCGTGCGCCTCCTCGACCATCTCGGGATCGAGCGCGCCGACGTGATGGGCTACTCGATGGGCGGGCGCATCACCGCGCACCTCGCCCTCGACCACGCCGCGCGGGTGCGCTCGGCGCTGATCGGCGGCCTCGGCCTGCATCTCGTCGAGGGCAAGGGCCTGCCCTCCGGCATCGCCGAGGCGTTGGAGGCGCCGGCGGGCGCGAAGGCGGCGAACCCGACGGCCGCCGCCTTCCGCACCTTCGCCGAGCAGACGAAGAGCGACCTGCGCGCGCTCGCCGCCTGCATCCGCGGCTCGCGCCAGACGCTGTCGCGCGCCGAGATCGGGCAGATCGACGTGCCGGTTCTCGTCAGCGTCGGCACCCTCGACACCGTCGCGGGCTCCGGCCCGGGCCTCGCGGCCTTGATGCCGAACGCGCGAAGCCTCGAGCTCGAAGGCCGCGACCACAGCTCCGCCGTCGGCGCCAAGCCGCATCGCGACGGCGTGCTGGCCTTCCTCGCCGCGCGGCCCTGAGGCCGGCGCGGCCGCGTCACTTCAGCTTCGCATAAGCCTCGTCGAAGGCGGACTTCACCTCGGCGCAGGTGGCCGCGTCGGGCGCCGACATCGAGCGCACGCCGTCGGCGACGCCCTCCTTGAAGCGGGTCATCGCCGGGCTCGGGCCGCCGGTGTCGATGCCCGAGCCCGTGAGCATGGTGTCGGCGAGCTGAGAGACCTGATCCTTCGGCATCTTGCAGAAGGTGGCGGCGCCCGTGAACTGGCCGAAGCCGAAGGCGAGCTCCTCGGGCGTCTCGGCCGAAGCGGGGGCCGGGCCGGCAAGCGCGCAGGCGAGCAGGAGCGTAGAGAGGGCACGGTTCATCAATCGTCGTCCAGGCAGTGGCGTGAAGTCCAGCGACGAGGCATGCCGGCCCGGCCGTTCGCGGTCCAGGCGCGCGCAGGCGGTCCCGACGCGTTTGGGACGTACGGTCAAGGATACGGGACGGCGCGTTTCCCGGCGCGGCAGCGGCCGGTCGAGAGGCGCGGGCGGGGGCTTAGGATTGACCGGCCCGGCCGCCTCGACTACGAACCGCTCGTCACCGCGGCTCCTTCAGGGGCCGCTTGGCGTTTTCATACGCACCCGTGAGTCGCCTTCGAGGCGGCTCTGTCGTCCCGGGCCGCAAGGCCGGCGGGAAGAGGAGGGCGCGTTCCTCACTATCTCGTTTGCGAGAGGACACGCGATATGTCGAAGCGGATTCAGGCCAAGCACAAGCTCGACCGCCGCATGGGCCAGAACATCTGGGGCCGCCCGAAGAGCCCCGTGAACCGCCGCGAGTACGGCCCCGGCCAGCACGGCCAGCGCCGCAAGGGCAAGATGAGCGACTTCGGCACGCAGCTGCGCGCCAAGCAGAAGCTCAAGGGCTATTACGGCAACATCACCGAGAAGCAGTTCCGCCGCTACTACGCCGAGGCGATCCGCCTGCGCGGCGACTCGAGCGAGAACCTGATCGGCCTGCTCGAGCGCCGCCTCGATGCCGTGGTGTACCGCTCGAAGTTCGTGGCGACGCCGTTCGCCGCCCGCCAGTTCGTCAACCACGGCCACATCAAGGTCAACGGGCGCCGGGTCAACATCCCGAGCTACCTCGTGAAGCCGGGCGACCTGATCGAGGTCAAGGAAGCCTCGCGCCAGCTCGAGATCGTGGTCGTCGCCTCGCAGCTCCCCGAGCGCGACGTGCCGGACTACATCGAGGTCGACCACCAGAAGATGACCGCCCGCGTCACCCGCGTGCCGGGCCTGACCGAGGTGCCGTACCCGGTGCAGATGGAACCGAACCTGGTGATCGAGTTCTACTCGCGCTGAGCCGATCGACGGATCACCGTCGTGCCGCTGGGAAGGGTTGTCCGAAAGGGCGGCCCTTTTCCATGTCCAGGGGGCGGACGTGTCGCGCGCTCGCGCGCGTTCACGCGTCCCTCCGTCGCCCGTCATAGCCGCCCGTCATTCCGGAGCGCCGGTGGCGAGCCCGGAATTCGGAACCGCAGGTCGTGCTCCCACCTGCCGCTTCGGCGACTCTGGCTTTCGGGCTCCGCTGCGCGGACCCGGAACGACGGCGCGGGTCGGAAGTGCCGGGTCGGGGCAGGCCGGATCGCCTGTGCAGAACCGGCGACGGCCGAGCCGTTCGGTATCAGGCTTCGCGCTTGCCGACCGCGCCCGCCCGCCGGACCGCATCGAGCGTCACCACGTGCGGCCCGGCGGGACCGGCGACCGCGAGCCGGGTGCGGCCGCCTGCCAGCATCATGGACAGCGCATCGCGCAACGTCGCCGTGTCCGCGATCTCCGGCGCGTCGGCGGCCGTTCCGGGCTCGGCGGCTTCGGAGACGGTGAGCAGCGCGAGGCGCCGCAGCGCCCGATCCTCGCCGACGAAGGAGGCGACGAACGGGTCGGCCGGCGCGGCCAGCAGCGCCTGCGGCGCATCGGCCTGGACGACGCGGCCAGCCCGCATCAGCACGACGCGGTCGCCCATCAGCATCGCCTCGTCGATGTCGTGGGTGACGATCAGCACGGTCTTGGACAGGCGCTTGAGGATCGCGCCGATCTCGTCTTGGAGCCGTCCGGCGCGCCCCCCGCCAGCGAGGCGAGCAAGGCCTCCGCGATGAAGGCGGCGAACGAGGCCGAGATGATCAAGGCGCAGAAGGCTTCGGCCGCCCGCGACAAGGCCTGGGACGCCCGCACGCGCAACTCGATGTCCTCGATCTGCAAGGGCTGCTGAGGGCACGGGTCCGAGCGCGCCGCGCCGGCGGTGATCCGGTTCGAGGGCGTCTCCAAGCACTTCGCCGGGGCGCCCGGCCCCGCCGTCGACCGGCTCGACCTGACGATCCCCGAGGGCACCACCTGCGTGCTGATCGGGCCGTCCGGCTGCGGCAAGTCGACGACCCTGCGCCTGGTCAACCGCTTGATCGAGCCGGATGCCGGCCGCATCATGCTCGGCGGGCACGACGTCGCGGCCGTCGACCCGATCGCGCTTCGGCGCGGCATCGGCTACGTGCTCCAGGGCATCGGCCTGTTCCCGCACCGCAGCGTCGCGCGGAACGTCGCGACCGTGCCCGAGCTGCTCGGCTGGCCGAAGACGCGGATCGCGGCGCGCGTCGATGCGATGCTCGGCCTCGTCGGGCTCGATCCGGCGCTCTACCGCGACCGCCGCCCGGACGCGCTCTCCGGCGGACAGCGCCAGCGCGTCGGCGT